>NZ_JACFYV010000032.1:0-44922 GCF_016759955.1 Burkholderia sp. KCJ3K979 | reverse complement strand
CCGTCGGTGCGGCAGGCGAGCCAGCAGCACCGGATCAGCATCACGACCGTGCTGCATGCGTATCTGCTGCTGGAAAGCCGCGGGCTGCTCGAAAGCCGGCCGCAGTCGGGCTATTTCGTGAACCTGCGGCGCGACGACAGTCATGCGCCGGTACGCGAGCTGCGGCCGTCGAAGCCGATCGCGATCTCGTCGTCGGTGGACGTGAGCCGGCTCGTGCTGTCGACGCTGCGCTCGATCGGCACGGACGACGCGGTGCCGCTCGGCTCGCCGTACCCGGACCCGAGCCTGTTTCCGTTCGAGAAGCTGAACCGCTACGCGTACGCGGCTGGCCGCGACAAGTCGCTGTGGGGCGTGACCGACGGGCTGCCGCCGGGCCATCCGCGGCTGATCCGGCAGATCGCGCGGCGCTACCTGGAAAACGGGATGTCGGTGGACCCGAACGAGATCATCGTGACGGTCGGCGCGACGGAGGCGATCAACCTGTGCCTGCAGGCGGTCGCGAAGCCGGGCGACACGATCGCGGTGGAGTCGCCGACGTTCTACGCGATGCTGCACGCGATCGAGCGGATGGGGATGAAGGCGATCGAGGTGGCGACGCACCCGGAATATGGAATCGACATCGCGGCGCTGGCCGCGATCGCGAAATCGCAGCCGATCGCCGCGTGCATGGTGATGCCGAACTTCCAGAACCCACTGGGTTTCCAGATGCCGGATGAGCGCAAGCGCGAACTGGTTGAGTTCGCAACGAAGGCCGCCATACCGATCATCGAGAACGGTGTGTATAACGAACTGTATTTCGGCGATACGCATCCGAGTTCGCTGAAATCCTACGACCGGACCGGGATCGTGCTGCATTGTTCGTCGTTCTCGAAGAGCCTGACGGCCGCGTACCGGATCGGCTGGGCGCTGCCGGGCCGCTATCGCGATCAGGTGGAGAAGTTGAAGTTCCTGAATACGCTCGCGACGCCGTCGTTGCCGCAACTGGCGATCGCGGAGTTTCTCGAACGCGACGGCTACGAGCATCACCTGCGGCGCCTGCGCAAGGCGTATGCGCAGCAGGCGAACCTGATGCGCGCGATGGTGTCGCGGTTCTTTCCCGAGGGCACGCGCATTTCGAGCCCGGCAGGCGGGTACGTGCTGTGGGTCGAGCTGCCCGCGCAGGTCGATGCGATGCGGCTGTACCAGCTCGCGCTGGAGCAGGGGATCACGATCGGGCCCGGCTACATGTTTTCGATCGCGGATACTTACCGGAACTTCATCCGGTTGAACTACAGCAGCCCGTGGTCGCCGGAGATCGAGCAGGCGGTGATCACGGTCGGGAAGCTGGCCGCGGCGTGCATGCGGTGAACGGGTGCACGGTACGTTGCGCGTCGATGACGAAGCCGGCCTCGCGCCGGCTTTGTTTGGGTTCTTCGTGGATTTCGTGGGTGTCGCTGGCCGACCCACAACTGCTCCTCGATCCGCATACACCTTACGGCGGCTTCCTAGATACAACGGCCGTTCTAGTATCGTGTCAGTCTCGACGTCCGGCTCCGCCTTGGCGTCGACACCGCCGTGCGACCGGTTCGGAGGTGCGACGCAATCCGCAATGATCCGATCGAAATTGGATCCATTAGTAAATTCGGGAAGTAGGTCTGATCTGTTGCCGTCCGATGCCAGACTGCCATGTGGGTCAAAATCTTATAATGGTCGTCCGTCTACTAATTAGCGTTTCGCTACAAGAAATGACGAATCCAATGTTGGCGAACAGGAAACAGTTTGTCCAAGATCCGGCAGGCTACAGCCGTTCCGCGTGGATGCGCTGGGCGATGATCGCGTCGGTGAATGGCGCCGAGCTTGATCCTTTCAAGCAGCCAACTAGTGAAGATCTGAAGAACCCGCTATTGTGGCTGACGCAGGCAGAAGCGATGTCGCAAGCTGCATTCGTTTTAATCAAAGCTGAGCCGTCCTTCGATAACGTGCCGGCGGAAATGCGAGGCATTTGCGACAGCCAATATTGTGCCGTTGCTCTCATGTTGGTGGGCTACAGCCTAGAGGTATGCCTGAAGGCAATGATCATCGTTAAAGAAGGTGTTGAGGCGTATTCGGATGCCGAGCGAAAGTATCTGACCCATGACCTAAAGAAACTCGCAACATTCATTGCCGATCTCAACGCGAAGGATCTCGCGACTCTCGAACTGTTGACACACTTTGTCGCATGGGCCGGACGATACCCTGACCCAGGTAGCAGGTATATCGACAAACACGACAACGTCTTCGATCTCGCCGAACAGAATCAAATTTCGGGACATGACCTCTTCAAGCTCGCCGCAAAGGTAATGCAACACGTAAGCACCCTAACGGAGGCGAAGGGGTAGCGCTTAAGGCCGAATGAGCACTCGTTCGGCGACGCAGCTTGCCGTGCTATTCAATTGGCTTGATTAATTGGCGCGCCAGCTTGACAATATCGTGCGCATCATATTCGGAAAGGTGATCGATAAGCGCTATTTTCTTTCCAATACCGTTCAGCGACGTTCCCATGACAATGCCGACGTTTTTCTCTGCGTCAATCCAAAATCGATCGTGAAATTCGTCGGTTACGACATCATCGATCGAAACCTTTGGTGCGACTTCCTGCAAGACTGAATACATCGCCGACTTCTTGTTCACTTTTCTGCCATTCGTGAAGAAGGTGACGGATCTGAGTTGTTCGGAAAGTGTAGACATCATCTTCGCAAAAAGGGCAACACAGTCCGGATCATCTGAATAGAAGTATGGGTCAATAATGAATAGGTCTTTTACGCCTTTCAATTTTCCGATAAATTGCAGTATGATCTCCGAAATTTCATCGACGTGAATTCCACCATGCATCACCGCGTCGCAAGTCATAGAAAAATTGAATAACGATGAAATTCCGTTCTCAACAATATATTCGCGAAAATATTCTCTAACGTGGATTGCGTCCATCCTTGTGACGAGGAAGTGCGAAAGCTCGGGATGCTTATAGACCTCCTTTATAAAGTCCACAACATCCGATCCTTCCTTATAGATTTTGACGTAAATGATGCCGGAGTCAATAATCGTTTCCTTATTTTTTTTGACGTCGAAGTTTCAATCTGTTCGCAAGACATAGTGCGGAGCCTCGATCGCTCAATCGTTCGCGAGGCTACTCCGACCAGGGCTTCGCTGACTCACGTCCGAAATGTCGCTTAGCGGCATTTCGTCGGCGCTTGGCCCGGTGACCACTTTGGCCGACTTCCTCGCTCGCCGAACGGCAGGTTGAATCCGCAGCCGACTTCGGTCGGTAACACGCCACTTCACTGCCGGCGGCATTTCTAAACGATTATGGTCACACGGGGCCAGCGGTCCTTGTATCTTTTCTGCTGGACTCGCCGAAGATAGGTATCAATGCTGACACGCGCTGGATTGCGTCGTACCACCATGGAAAAAAGATCGTCGAGTCCGTATGGTGCGCAGACCTCTATTGTCCCGTCACTATGCAAAGTCAGTCCTACCGTCGTCGCGTACTCCGGCCACGACGCAACGGCTTGGGCCAGTGAACTGAAGGGGGACACCGGATGCCCAAAGGTGCTCTCAAACCAGAGATGAACAGCGGCCTGATTTGTGACCTCCCATGGAATTTCGGGACATGCCGCCGTGAGGCTGCGTTGGATTTCGGCATCGCGAATCGACGACAAATCGGACGCGTCGAAGTAGGCCAAATCGACATCGGCCAGGCGTGTCGGAGTCACATATCCGTGAAGTGAGTCCCAGACCAAATTGCGAATGGCCCCTGCGCCAATGCACCAGGATTTCAGGCCAAGCGCACCTGCCGCCGACAGCGCAGACATACACCAGGACGACTGTCGGGCAATTTCGATTAATCTTTCGTTGAGATTCATCGCGGATCTACGTGGCCTAAACGAGCAGAACGGCTGAGATTGTCACCAAATCCGGCCGCACCGTCGAGTGACCGGACCTGGCCGCCCGCCGGCGTTCCTCCCTGGCTGTCGCCGAGGAACCCGCGAAGAACCGTTGTTTTTCCAGACTGGCGCCGATGACCGCGTTCACGGTCGATACGCCGATCGAAATGACTGCATCGAGGCGCGCAGCCCCGCGCGTCGCCTCATCCCCCCGTCACCGGCGGAAAGAACGCGACCTCGCTATCCTCCCGCACGACGAATTCCCCGGTCACCATTTCGAGGTTCACGGCCGCCCGCACCGGGCGGTCCATCCGCAACGCGTCCGCGCTGCGCGCGTCGCGCGCGGCCAGCGTGCCGCGCAGCGCGTCGACGGTGAGTTCGCGGGCATCGATCTCGACGGTTTCCTCGTCGAGCGCCAGTTGTTCGCGAATGCTCGCGAAGTATTTGATCGTCAGTTTCATTGGAATGTCTCGAGCAAGAGCGGCAGCGGCGGAATCGGAACACACGAAGCGAACGCGCTCAGCCCCAGCGCCGCATCGCCTGGTCGTCGTGCGCCTTCGCCTCGACCCAGCCGGATTCGCCGTCGTGCCGGATCTCCTTCTTCCAGAACGGCGCGTGGGTCTTCAGGAAATCCATCAGGAATTCGCACGCATCGAACGCGGACGCGCGATGCGCGGCGGCCACCACGACCAGCACCACCGGCTGGCCGAGCGGAATGCGGCCGACCCGGTGCACGATCCTGACCGCTTCGAGCCGCCAGCGCGCGGTGGCCTCCTCGACGATGCTCCATAGCGCCTGTTCGGTCATTGTCGGGTAGTGCTCGACTTCCAGCGCGACGACGTCGTCGACGTCGCCTTCCTTGCGCACGACCCCGAGAAAATTCACCACCGCACCGACATTCGGATTGCGAACGATCGGTGCAAGCTCCGCGCCCGCGTCGATCGGCGCATGCTGCACGCGCACTTCGAAGCCGGCGGCGATCGCGGGCGCCGATTCGGGGTGCGGGTCGGCCGCGTCGACGTGCGGCGGGGCGCTGCCGGCACGCGGCGGATCGTCCGGCAGCCTGGCGCGGGATTCGGTGAAGGTCGTCATGACAGGTTCTCCAGTGGGCGGCGCATCCTGTATCGCGGGGCGGCCCGTCAGCCGCCGACGAGCGACATGCGCACGGTCGGATAGGTCTTGCCCGGCGCGCGGGCCGGCCGTGCGGCCCGGCGCTCGGAATAGCGGTCGTCGCGCTGCGTCCAGCGTGCGCGCACGGCGGCGGCGAGGTCGGCGGTCGACGCGGCGTCGTCGAGCCACGGCCGCAGGTTGGTGCCTTGCGTCGCGAACAGGCACGTATAAAGCTGGCCGTCGGCCGACACGCGGGCGCGCGAGCAGGTGCCGCAGAACGGATGCGACACGCTCGCGATGAAGCCGACCTCGCCTGCACCGTCGATGTGTGCGCAACGGATCGCGGTGGCGTCGTGCCCCGGTTCGCCGACGAGCACGAGCGGATAGTGTTCGTCGATCAGCTCGCGCATCCTCGCGGCCGGGACGACCTTGTCGCCGGACCAGAAGCTGGCGCCGCCGACGTCCATGTATTCGATGAACCGCACGGCCACGCCCGTATGCCGGAAGTGCCGCACGAGCGGCAGGATCTGGTCGTCGTTCGCGCCGCGCTCGATCACCGCGTTGACCTTGACCGGCGCGAGCCCGGCCGCATGCGCGGCTTCGATGCCGGCCAGCACGCGCGCCACCGGCACGTCGGCGTCGCTCATCCGGCGGAATACCGCGTCGTCGAGCGCATCGAGGCTCACGGTCACGCGCGACAGCCCCGCATCGCGCAACGCGCGTGCCTTCGCGGCGAGCAGCGAGCCGTTGGTCGTCAGCGCGATTTCGACGGGCTTGCCGTCGATGGTCGTCAGCGTGGCCAGCCGTTCGATCAGCGCTTCGAGATTGCGGCGCAGCAGCGGCTCGCCACCCGTGATGCGGATCTTCTCGACGCCGAGCGACGTAAAGGCGCGGGCGATCTTTTCCAGTTGCGCGAACGACAATCGCTCGGACGACGGCATGAACGCGTAGTCGGCGCCGAAGCTCTCGCGCGGCATGCAGTAGCCGCAGCGGAAATTGCACTGGTCGATGACGGACAGGCGCAGGTCGCGCAGCGGGCGGCCGAGCGTGTCGGACGGGCGGGGGACAGCGCCGGGCGATGCGTCGCCGGATGAGGCGGCGGCGGCCGGCGCGGCGGAAACGATGGCATTCACGATCGGGTCGTCGGCCTGCATGAAGTAAGCGAAGAGGCGTCGCCGCTCGGCCGTGCGGATGCCGACGTGTCGGCGCACAGGTCGTGACGAGCCTCATCGTGAGCATAGTCCGCGGCGTTTTGTCGGCAGAGACACAATCCCGCCCGAATTGCAGGAATACAGTTCGCCGCGCGGGACGCGCGACAGGCGCGGCGAATCGGGCGACGAACCGGGCGGCGAACCGGGCGGCGAAAAGAGCGAAGGCGCCGCATCGGGCGGCTATCCGGCGTCGCGCTCATGCGAGCCAGCGCGCGAATTCGTAGTACGGAACAGCGTCGCCGCGCGCGATGGTGCGCCCGGCCGGCAGCCGCGCGAGCCCGCTGGCCAGCACGAGCGACTGCAGCGTGCCGGCGCCTTGCTGGCGCAGTGTGTCGAGCACCGGCGCGCCGTCAGCGCCTACCGTACAGCGCACGCGCACGAAGCGCTCGCGCTGGGCATCCGGCTCGAAGCCGGTGTCGATCGGCAGCGACGGCACGACCGCCAGGCACGCGTCGCGCCCCTGCAGCCGGCGGATCAGCGGCGCGACGAACAGCGCGAACGCCGTCATCGCGGCGCCCGGATTGCCGGGCAGCAATACCACGGGCCGCGCATCGAGCGCCGCGAGCGCGACCGGCTTGCCCGGCTTCATGCGCACGCCCGTGACGATGAACGATGCGCCGAGTTCAGTCAGCGCCGGACGCAGCAGGTCCTTGTCGCCGACCGACGCCCCACCGACGCAGATTACGAGATCGCACTGCGCGTGCAGGTCGCGCAACGCCCGATCGATGGCGGCCGCCGTATCGGCCGCGTGCAGGCTCAGCGCGACGTCGGCACCGGTTCCGCCGACCAGCGCGGCGAGCATCGGCGCGTTGCTGTTGTAGATCTGCTGCGGCGCGCGCGGCTGGCCGCATGCGACCAGCTCGTCGCCGGTCGTCAGGATGCCGACGCGCGGCGCCACGCGCACGTCGATCCGCGCGAACCCTTGCGCGGCGGCCACGCCGACGTGCATCGCGCCCAGGCGCACGCCGGCCGGCACGAGCAGGTCGCCGGCGCGTACTTCCTCGCCGCGGCGGCGGATGTGCGACCCGCTGCGCTGGGGTGCGTCGAACGTGACGTCGCCCGCCTGTTCGTGCGCATGCTCCTGCATCACCACCGTGTCGGCGCCGGGCGGAATCAGGCTGCCGGTGAAGATGCGTGCTGCCGTGCGCGGGGCGAGCGGCGCGGGGGTGTCGCCGGCATAGCAGCGTTGCGCGACGCGCAGCGGCTCGCCGTGCGCGAGGTCGGCGTGGCGCACGGCGTAGCCGTCCATCGCGCTCTGGTCCGCCGGCGGCTGGTCGAGCACCGCGGTCAGCGGCGCGGCCAGTACGTGGCCGGTCGCGTGCGCGAGCGGCACGGACGCGGCGGCCTCGAGCGGTGCGAACGCGCCGGCGAATTGCTGCTGCGCGGTGTCGAAATCGAACAGGTGTTTCATGACGAGTGGGCCGGCTGCGCCGGTGCAAGCGGTGGGTCGAGATGAACGGCGGCGGGCGACACGTATTCGACGAAGCCGTCGTTGCGGCAGAAGCCGAGCAGCCGCACGCCGGCTTCGCGGGCGACGTCGATCGCGAGCGACGTCGGCGCCGAGATCGTCGCGATCATCGGGATGCCGACCCGCGCGGCCTTGCGCACCAGTTCGTAGCTCGCGCGGCTCGACAGGAACACGAAGCCCGCGCGCAGGTCGGCGCGGTGGCGTGCGAGCTGCCCGATCAGCTTGTCGAGCGCGTTGTGGCGGCCGACGTCCTCGAACACGTCGAGCACGGCGCCGTCGCGGTCGCACCACGCGGCCGCGTGGATGCCGCCCGTCTCGCGCATCAGCGTCTGCCGGGCCGGCAACGCATGCGCGGCGCGCGCGATCGCGTCGGCGCCGATGCCCGCGGCCGCGCCGGCGGCCGCGATACGCGGCGGGTGCAGGTCGAGCTGCGCGATGCTTTCGATACCGCACACGCCGCAGCCCGTGCGGCCGGCCAGCGCGCGGCGGTGCGCCTTCAGCGCCATGAACGCCTGCTGCGACACGGTGAGCCGCACTTCGGCGCTGCCCGGCCGGTATTCACTTTCGATGTCGAAGACGTCCGACGCGCGCTCGACGATGCCTTCGCTCAGCGCGAAGCCGAGGCCGAACGCGTCGAGGTCGATCGGCGTCGCCATCATGACCGTGTGCGAGATGCCGTTGAACACGAGTGCAACCGGGGTTTCGTCGACGACGCGATCGACGGTGTCGCCGGTGTCGCCGGTGTCGCGCGCGTCGCCGGCACGGTGGCGCGTCACCTGACACGCGGTGCTGCCGGTCGGATCTTCACGGCGAGTGCAGGACTCCATGCGGTTTTCTCCAGGCGGGGCGGCCGGCGGGCCGGCCGGGCTCGGCGCGCACGCCGAACGACGGGAATCGAGGCTGCCGGACGGGCGCCGAAGGGCGCACTACCGCCGCGGGCAGGCGTTGCATAAGATGTTAAGTGGAGTGAACAGTGCGCCGCAGGCACAGCGCCGCCACGCGGAAAGCAGTACAGCTGAGCGTCCCGCCGGCGCCGAATATGTTTTCCGTGCACACATCTTCGGCGGCGCAAGCAGCACAGTTTCAGCGCACGTTCGAGTGATTGCGAGTATCGTTGCAAACGCGATATCGTCATTCACGCTTCGATGCCGTGCGAGCGATCGCTTGTGTTCGCATGTGTCGTCGCCAAGCCGTCGCGCGATTTCCTGCTTCGAGCGTACGTCCTCACAACCACGAGCAAATTACGGTCATGGAAATCTTCGATGCGTTCCATCTCGCCCGATTGCAATTCGCATTCACGGTGTCGTTCCACATCGTGTTCCCCGCGATCAGCATCGGCATGGCGAGCTTCCTGGCAGTGCTGGAATGGCGCTATCTCGTCACCGGCGACGCCGCCTACAAATCCATGTTTCAGTTCTGGTCGAAGATCTTCGCGATCGGCTTCGGGATGGGCGTGGTTTCCGGCGTCGTGATGGCGTACGAGTTCGGCACCAACTGGGCCGGGTTCTCGCGCGTCGCGGGCAACATCACGGGGCCGCTGCTCACGTATGAAGTCCTGACGGCGTTCTTCCTCGAAGCCGGCTTTCTCGGCGTGATGCTGTTCGGCTGGCAGCGGGTGAGCCCGCGCGCACACTTCTTCGCGACGCTGATGGTCGCGGTCGGCACGCTGATCTCGACGTTCTGGATTCTCGCGTCGAACAGCTTCATGCAGACGCCGCAAGGCTACAAGATCGAGAACGGCCTCGTCGTGCCGGTCGACTGGTTCAAGATCGTCTTCAACCCGTCGTTTCCGTATCGTCTCGTGCACATGACGATCGCGGCGTTCATCGTCGCGGGCTTCATCGTCGCCGCGTGCGGCGCGTGGCACCTGCTGAAGGGGCGCCGCGACGAGCCGGTGAAGCGCAGCTTCTCGATGGCGCTGTGGATGCTGCTGGTGCTCGCGCCGATCCAGATCGTCGTCGGCGACGCGCACGGGCTGAACACGCGCGAATACCAGCCGGCGAAGATCGCGGCGATCGAGGGGCTGTGGGAAACCGAGAAGGGCGGCACCGCGCTGAACCTCGTCGGGCTGCCCGACATGCAGGCCGAAACCACGCGCTATGCAATCCAGGTGCCGCACCTCGGCAGCCTGATCCTCACGCACAGCTGGGACGGCGAGATCCGCGGGCTGAAGGAATTCCCGCCGCAGGACCGCCCGTATTCGCCGATCATCTTCTGGACGTTCCGGATCATGGCCGGCCTCGGGATGCTGATGCTGCTCACCGCGCTGCTCGGGCTGCTGCTGAGAAAGGGCGGGCGCCTGTATGAAACGCGCTGGTTCCAGTGGTTCGTGGTGGCGATGGGGCCGTCGGGCATCGTCGCGCTGCTGGCCGGCTGGATCACGACCGAGGTCGGGCGGCAGCCGTGGACCGTGTACGGCGTGCTGCGCACCATCGACTCGGTCTCCCCGCTCACCGCCCAGCAGGTCGGCGTGTCGCTGCTGGTCTTCGTGGTCGTGTATTTCCTGGTATTCGGAACGGGTATCTACTACATGATGAAACTGATGAAGCGCGGGCCGGCGGCCCAGGCCGGCTACATCGAACTGCACCGGCATCCGGGGCTGCGCAAGAGCGCGCTGTCCACGCCGCTGAACGTCACCGAGGCGGAGTAACCATGCACATCGATCTTCCTGTCGTCTGGGCCGCGATCATCGGCCTCGGCGTATTCATCTACGTGATGCTGGACGGCTTCGATCTCGGCATCGGTCTGCTGTTTCCGTTCTTCGACGCGAAGGCCGAGCGGCAGGTGATGCTCGACACCGTCGCGCCGGTGTGGGACGGCAACGAGACGTTCCTCGTGCTCGGCGGCGCGGGCCTCTATGGCGCGTTCCCGGTCGTGTATTCGACGCTGCTGCCGGCCAACTACCTGCCGCTGGTGCTGATGCTGGTCGGGCTGATCTTCCGGGGCGCGGCGTTCGAGCTGCGTGCGAAAGCCACCCGCACGCAGCACATGTGGGATCTCGCGTTCATCGGCGGCTCGGCGCTGGCGGCGTTCTGCCAAGGGATCGTGCTCGGTTCGCTGCTGCAGGGCATCAAGATCGAGAACAACCAGTTCGCGGGCGGGCCGTTCGACTGGCTGTCGCCGTTCAGCATGATGTGCGGGATCGGCGTGCTCGTCACCTATGCGACGCTCGGCTGCGGCTGGCTGATCCTGAAGGTCGACGGCGAACTGCAGCGCAAGATGCGGCTGCTGATGAAGCCGCTCACGGGCGTGCTGCTCGCGGTGATGGGCGTGGTGAGCCTGTGGACCGTGATCGGGCTGCCGGCCGTCGCGCACCGCTGGTTCGGCAGCGGCAACCTCGGCTGGTTCCTGCCGGTGCCGATCCTGGTCATCGCGTGCGTGTGGGGCATCTTCCACACGGTGAAGCGTGCGCACGAGGCCACGCCGTTCCTGCTGACGCTCGCGCTCGTGTTCCTCGGCTACACGGGGCTCGTGATCAGCATCTGGCCGAACATCGTGCCGCCGTCGCTGACGATCTGGGACGCGTCGTCGAGCCATTCGAGCCAGTTGTTCGCGCTGGTCGGCACCGTGATCGTGCTGCCGATCATCCTCGTGTACAACGCGATGCAGTACCGCGTGTTCCGCGGCAAGGTGCGCGAGGGCGATATCGGCTATCACTGAGCGGCAAGCGAGGTGACGGGGCGCGGCGGTCGCGTATCATCACGCGCAGCGCGGCGCCCGGCACCCGATAGAAAGCGGCCCGCCACGCGCGGGCCGTTGCACATCGGGTGAGCGCGCAACGGATTGCGTTGCGTATTCCTTTGGCAGTCGAGAAAACATCATGATCGTCAGACCACGACAGAACTGGCTCAGGATGCTGTTCGTATGGAACGGCTCCGTGCTGCAATCCATCATTCCGCAGCTCGTGTTCATGGCGATCGTCAGCACGCTGGCGGTCTTCACGAACGGGCGCATCTTCGGCGAGAAGATTCCGCTGAACACCGCGCCGTTCACGCTGTTCGGGCTCGCGCTCGCGATCTTCCTCGGGTTTCGCAACAACGCGAGCTTCGAGCGCTTCAAGGAGGCGCGGCATCTGTGGGGCAACCTGCTGATCGCCGCACGCGCCGTGACGTCGCAACTGCATCGCTACCTGCCCGACAGCGTGAGCGACGCCGAGCGCAACCGGCTCGCCGATCTGCTGATCGCGCTCGCGTATGCGCTGAAGCACCAACTGCGTCACACTGATCCCACCGACGACCTGGTGCGCATTCTCGGGGCGGAGCGCACGGCCGCGCTCGGGGGAAAATGCTACAAGCCGGTCGCGATCCTCGACGAACTGCGCGGCGGCATCGTTGGTGCGCTGGGGCGCGCGCCCGGCAGCGACGCGACCTGCTGGATGTTCGAGACGCAACTCGATGAACTCGGCAAGTCCGTCGGTGGTTGCGAGCGCATCCTGTCGACGCCGATTCCGTTTTCGTACAGCGTGCTGCTCCATCGCACCGTGTATGCGTATTGCGTGCTGCTGCCGTTCGGGCTCGTCGATTCGACGGAGTTCTTCACGCCGCTGATCTGCGTGTTCATTTCCTACACGCTGATCGCGCTCGAAGCGATCGCGAACGAAGTGGCCGAGCCGTTCGGCCTCGCGCCGAATGCGCTCGCGCTCGATGCGATCACGCGCACGATCGAGCGGTCGGTGCTCGAACTCGGCGATCGGCCGCTGCCGGAGGAGTTCGTGCCGGCGTCGACGTATCAGATCACGTAGGCGGCGTGGCCGGTAGTGTAGTCGCCCGTAAGGTTGATCGGCCGGACCGGGGAGAGGTGTGTAGACTCGGGCTCGTTCAACGGAGCCCACACCATGCAATTGCTTGATCACGTGTCGATCGGCGTGCCGGATATCGACCAGGCACGCCCTTTCTACGATGCCGTCATGGCTGCGCTGGGCGCAGCGAAGGTCTACGACCGGCCCACTGCGCTCGGTTACGGCGAACGTTGCCATGCGAACGACGTCACATCGACCTTTCTGGCGGTGTATCTGGATCCCGCCGAAGTCGGGACGAGCAAGCGGCACTGGTGTTTCAAGGCCGCATCGCGCGAGCAGGTGCATGCGTTTTTCGAGGCCGGCCTCGCGACGGGCGGCCAGTCCGACGGCGAGCCCGGATTGCGGCCGCAGTACCACGGCGACTACTACGCGGCTTTTCTGATCGATCCGGCCGGCAACCGGGTCGAGGCCGTGTGTCATGCGGCGGAGCGCGGGCGGCCGTGATGGCGGCGATGCCCTGCGGTCAGTGAATGTGTCAGGATTACCCGCGCCTGCCGATTCCCACCTTTTCAATCCCGATACGACGGCTCCTCGACGTCCAGGATGCGCTTCATCTCGTCGAAATGCGCGATCGAGAAGTCACGGAAGCCTTCCCAGTCACGCGCGGTCTTCTCGGCCACTTCGTCGGACAGCACGTTGAGCGGCTTGCCGGTCGCGTACGCGTTGACGAGAATCCGGCACGCGCGTTCGAGCGTGTACATGTCGTCGAACGCCTCGCCGATCGTCGATGCGGTCACCAGTACGCCGTGATTGCCCATCAGCAGACGGGACTTGTCCTTGAGCAGCGACACGAGGCGGGCGCCTTCGTCTTCGGTATCCGCCATGCCCGAGAATGCGGTGTCCAGCGCGACACGATTGAAATAGCGGGCGGTGTTCTGCTCGATGGGCGGGATGGTCGGATCGGACAACGTCGAGATCGCGGTGACATGGACGGGGTGCAGGTGCATGGCGACGCGTACGTGCGGCAGTTGCTGGTGCAACCGACCATGGATTGCCCACGCGGTCGGATCGATGCTGCCGTTTTCAAGGCTCGAGCGATCATCGGCATCCAGCAGCACCAGGTCGCTCGCGCGGATTCGCGAGAAGTGCATCCATTTGGGGTTCATCAGGAAGCGACGGCCGTCGTCGGAAACGGCGACGCTGAAGTGGTTCGCGACCGCTTCATGCATGCCGAGGCGGGCGAAGCAGCGGAAGGCGGCGGCGAGATCGGTGCGAAGCCGGGTTTCGTTCATATCGAAGTACGTGAGCGCAAGCGTTTCAAAAAGGGGGCGCCGGCAGGGGCGCGGGCCGCAAGTTCATGGATGGGCGCAGCGGAGTTGCCGAAAAGGTTCGACCGGTCGGGCGGCCGAGCGCCGGCCACGCCTCGATGCGTCGACCCGCTTGCCGTCTCAGGGCGGTCCTTCCGCGTCGGCCGTTGCGTCGTCCGATTTCCAGAACGCGTTGCGATCGCGATAGTTCTGCAGGAACTGCTGCAGCCGGGGGTTCGTGGAGCGGCGGAACACCTCGCCGGGCGCGCCGCTCACCGCGATCCGGCCATGGTCGAGAAACACGACGCGATCGGCCATCTGAGCGGCGAAGCCCATCTCGTGCGTGACGACGACCATCGTCATCCCGTCGCGCGCGAGCTGTTTCATGACCTGCAGCACTTCGCCGACGAGTTCCGGGTCCAGTGCGGAGGTCGGCTCGTCGAACAGCATCAGGTTCGGCTCCATCGCCAACGCGCGGGCGATCGCCACACGCTGCTGCTGGCCACCGGACAGTTTCGACGGATGGGTATCCGCCTTGTGGGACATGCCGACCATTTCGAGCATGCGGCCGCCGATGGCGTTCGCCTCGGTAACCGGCAGGCGGCGCACCCGCCGCAGCGCTTCGGTGACGTTGCCGAGCACGCTCATGTGCGGCCACAGGTTGAACTGCTGAAACACCATGCCGATGTTGCGGCGCACGCGGTTGATCTCGGCGTTCGACGCGCGCACGCGCGCGCCGTTGCGTTCGACGTAGCCGAGCATCTCGCCCCCGATCCGGATCTCGCCGTGATCGTAGGTTTCGAGGGCGGCCATGCAGCGCAGCAGCGTGCTCTTGCCGGACCCGGACGGGCCAATCAGGCAGACCACTTCGGATTGCGCGATCGACACATCGATTCCGCGCAGCACGTCGGTCTCGCCGAAACGTTTGTGCAGACCCTTGATTTCGACGAGCGGCATTGCGGACGCCCGGGCGAGCATGGCGGCAGGTACGCTTGCGGGGATGTCGCTGACTGCGTTCATGATTGCCTCGATCGGTTCGGGTCGTCGCGCCGTATTCACTCGTGTCGCGCGAAGGACGCAATGCAAGTTCGATGAGCGGACTTTACGTGGCCAATATTGAGTGGGAAAAAACTCTTTTCGAATGTCATTCGCAGTTTTTTCCAATGCAGCGCACCGGTGCCCGCCGTGCGCTCGACGGAATCGAAATCAGTCGGTGTCGCGATCGGTCGCTTCGGACGGGGCGAGATGTTCGGCCAGCCGCCGCAGCATCGCGTCGCAACCCTGCAGTTGGTCGACGCTCACGAACTCGTCCGGCTTGTGCCCCTGGTCCATGCTGCCCGGTCCGCACACGATGGTCGGAATGCCCGCCTGCTCGAACAGTCCGCCTTCCGTGCCGAACGCAACGGTGCCGAACGCGCTCGATCCGCTGAGTATCGACAGCAGGCGGGCCGCGTCGCCATCGTCCGGTGTCGACAGGCCCGGGTAGGCGGACAGCGGCTGCATCCGGATATCGCAATCCGCGTGAACCGCGCGCATCTTCGGCGTCAAGTGTTGCTCCGCATAGGCCTGCAATTCACTGGTCACTTCATCGGCGTCGAAGCCGGGCAGCGTGCGGACCTCGAAATCGAATTCGCATGCGTCGGGCACGATGTTCAACGCCTTGCCGCCGTGGATCAGACCCGTCTGGACCGTCGAGAACGGCGGATCGAAGCGAGGGTCGTGATGCTCCGGTTGCGCGAGGCGCTCGCCGATTTCCTCCAGCCGGTTGACCAGACGCGAAGCATACTGAATCGCATTGACGCCATACGGCGCATACGCGGAATGACACGCGGCGCCTTTGACGTGGCAGCGCATCGCCAGTTTGCCCTTGTGGCCGAGCACCGGTTTCAATTCGGTCGGCTCGCCGATCACGCACAGCACCGGCCGATGCGGGCGCTTCGCGAGTTCGGCCAGCATCGGCCGCACGCCGAGGCAGCCGATCTCCTCGTCGTACGAGAACGCGAGATGGATCGGCAACGACAATCGACGCGCGACGAACATCGGTACCGCGGCCAGTACCGACGCGAGAAAGCCCTTCATGTCCGCGGTGCCGCGGCCATACAGCCGGCCGTCGCGTTCGCTCATCCGAAACGGCTCGACGGTCCATGCCTGGCCGTCGGCGGGCACCACGTCCGTATGACCCGAAAGCACGATACCGCCGCGCTCGCGTGGTCCGATCGTGGCGAACAGGTTCGCTTTGCTGCGCGCGTCGTTGTAGAACAGTTCGCTGTCTACGCCGTAGCCCGCCAGATAGTCGCGGATGAACTCGATCATCGCGAGGTTCGAGTGCCGACTGACCGTATCGAAGCCGATCAGTTCGGCGAGCAGCGTGCGGCTGGTCGGGTCACTCATCGCCGGGTACGCCGTATTTCGGTGCGGTCGTCGGATCGAGTGCACGCGTCACGTAGTCCTGCATCTGCGGACGGTATGCATGCCACAGCGCGACGAGCGCCGCGATCGGGGCGTCGTCGGTCCAGTCGACCCGCAGATCGACGAGCGGCCATACCTGCGTATCGACGATCTGCAACGCGGCCGAATGCACCGGGCCGGCTTCTCCGCCTGCGTCGATCGCCGCCTGCATCGCCGCGAGCAGACGGTCGGCGAGCGGGCCGGGCGTCGTCTCGAATGCAGGCACCATCGCGGAGATCACGTCCTGACTGGCGAGCATGTTGCCCGCGGCGACACACTGTCTGCCCGCCACCGCGTGATGCAGGCCCAGCGCTTGCGCGCCGGTCTGGAATGCCGTGCGGCCCTGCGCATCGACGACCGTGACCTGCCGATAGTCGCGCCAGCGATCGGTGGCGAGCGCGGCTTCGAGCGCCTGCGCGGGATCGGTCGCGCAGGCGCCGAGCAGGTCGAGCACCTGTGGGCCGAGCGACGGCAGCGTGACGTTCTGCGTCGCCACGGCGCCCGCCCCGGTGCGAACCCACGGGCAGCGTGCGCCCACTGCGATGCTCGAGGAGCTGATTGCGACGCCGAGTTGTCCGGTTTCGGCACATCTTCCGACGATCGAGAATGTCATGTCAGGCTCCGGCAGCAGGGGTCGGCTGCCAGTTGTCGGGAATCACGGCGATGACGTCGATTTCCATCAGCCACTCCGGCTGGCCGAGCGCGCTGACCACGAGGCCGGTCGAGATCGGATAGACGCCCTTGAGCCACTTGCCGACGACCTGATAGACCGGCTCGCGATAACGCGGATCGATCAGATACGTGGTGGTCTTGACGATATGCGAGAGGTCGCTGCCGGCTTCCTCGAGCAGTTGCTTGACGTTCTTCATGGCCTGTTCGGTCTGCGCGCGCGGATCGCCCAGGCCGATCAGATTGCCGTCGAAGTCGGTGCCGATCTGGCCGCGCACATAGACCGTGTTGCCGGCCCGGACGGCCTGGCACAGATCGTTGTCCAGCGTCTGGTTCGGATAGGTATCTTTCGTGTTGAACATCCGGATACGGGTGTGGGTCGGCTGGCTCATCGTCATGCATTCCTGAAGGAGGGTTCGGTGGGCGGTACGGTGCGCACCGGTCGGGCGTTCAGTGCGCGGCGGCGCTGGTCGGCATCGGGCTCGGGACTACCTGCTCGACACCATGATCGCCGGCGGGCGGCGCGGCGGGGATGTTCCGTTGCGCGGCGGCCTCGTGATAGTGCTGGTAGCTGCGCTGCGTCGCGATATGTCCGGCCACATGTTTGGCGTCGTGCCAGACGCCCCAGATGAACGCGGAGCCGCGCCGCGATAGCCACGGCAGACCGAGGAAATAGAGTCCGGGCTCGCTTGCGACGCCGCGCTGATGTTTCGGCTTGCCGTTCTCGTCGAAGGCGTCGACCTGCAGCCAGCCGAAGTCGTTCGCGTAGCCGGTTGCCCAGATGATCGACGTGACGCCTGCCGCGGCGAGGTCGAGTTGCGTGAGCGGTTCGGTGAGGCATGGCGGGTCGGCGGGAATGCGACGGGCTTCGGGCTCCTCCGGCAGATCGAGACCGTTGCTGGCGGCGTACGCGTCGGCAGCGTCCAGCAGCGACAGATAGTTTTCGTCGCCGGCCGCGATGTTGGCCGCGAGATCCGCTTCGAACGTGACGGTGCCCCGATCGAAGGCGCGGGTCACGCCGACCAGCGTCACACCGTCGTGCGCGAGACGGCGGAAGTCGACCGTGTGACCGCCGTCCGCGCCGCTCACGGCGATCGTCACGTGCGACCGGCCGGGGCGCATCGTTTCCATGTCCCACAGACCCAGTACGCCAAGCCACCAGCAGAAATCGCGACCGCGATACGCGCGCGGCGGACGGTCGTGAGGACCGACGGACAGATAGACCTGACGGCCCGAGCGTTGCAGTTCGGCCGCGATCTGGACGCCCGACGAACCCGCGCCGACGACGAGCACGTTGCCGGCGGGTAGTTGCGCGGGATTGCGGTAGTCGGCGGAATGAATCTGCGTCAGGCGCGCGTCGGTGGGTGCGATGGCCGGAATGACCGGGCACTGGAACGGGCCGGTCGCGACCACGACGCGGTTCGCATGGAAGGTGCCATCCGATGTCTCGACGACAAAGCCCTGCCGGCCGCTCTCGCGAACCACGCGCTTGACGTCGACGCCGGTGCGAATCGGCGCGTCGATCATGCGCGCGTAGTCGACGAAATACTCGGCCATCTGATCCTTCGTTGCGAACCCGTCCGCATCGACGCCGCGGATATGCATGTTGGGAAAGCGGTCATGCCATGCCGGGCCGTTCGCCACCAGCGAATCCCAGCGCGCGGTGCGCCAACGCTCCGCGATGCGATCGCGTTCCAGCACGAGATGCGGCACGCCGAGCGCACCGAGGTGTTCGCTCATCGCAACACCGGCCTGTCCGGCGCCGACCACCAGCGTATCGATTGATGTGACTTCGACGGTCATGTTGGTTCTTCCTGGTGCGTATCGATTTGGTATTCATGGACTGACAAGTCCGTTTCACCGCAATTTGCCGCAATGGTCGCGATACGATCGCGTGACGCAATCGTGCCGTTCAGGCGCAGAATCTGAAATGCCTCGGTAGTCCGAAGCGATGTGCGTCGTGTTGAAGAAAATCTACGCCGGTACACTGAATCTGAAAAATATATTTAAAAAATGAATTGCATCCGGTTTGCCTATGCAGATGCGTGCGTATCGACCGGTAATGAACGGAACGCAGGCGCGTGGCCGCGGCAAAAAGACGCCGGGGTCGCCATCGAATCAGGGAAAAGGAAGGAGGCGGACGCAACCCAACGTACGACACCGACGGCATTGGCTCAGGGTGACTTTCACCTGCGCGGCAGACGGCGGCTAGGCCGCTTCGCGCGCCGCGCTCGAGGCCTGCGCGCGGCCACGCAGCCAGTTGATGCTGGTGAAGAGCAGAATCGCGAACACGATCAACACGGTGGCGACGGCGAGGATCGACGGATCGATCTGGTCGCGAATGCCGCTCCACATCTGCCGGGGCACGGTGCGTTGATCGGGACCGCCGATGAAGAGGATCACGATCACTTCGTCGAACGACGTCGCGAATGCGAACACGGCGCCAGTGGCAACCGCCGGCAGGATCAGCGGCAGCGTCACGCGGCGAAAGGTCGTCCACGGCGCGGCCCCGAGATTGGCGGCGGCGCGCAGCAGGCTCTGGTCGAACGACAGCAACGACGCGGTCACGGTAATCACGACAAACGGCGTGCCGAGTGCCGCATGCGCAAGGATCACACCCGGGTAGGAGTTGACGAGCCCGAGCGGCGCGAAGATCAGATAGAAGCCGGCCGCGACCACGACGATCGGTATGATCATGGGCGAAATCAGGATCGGCATGATCAGCGAGCGGAACGGAAAGTTGTCGCGCGCGAGACCGATCGCGGCGAGCGTGCCGAGACTCGTTGCAATCGCGGTCGACGCCGCGCCGATGGCCATGCTGTTCAGAAATGCCCGCTGCCAGTCAGGGCTTCCGAATGCCTGCGCGTACCAGCGCAGCGAGAAGCCTTCCATCGGGTATGAAAAATACGCGCCCGAATTGAACGACAGCGGAATGATCACGAGGATCGGCGCAACCAGGAAGAACAGCACGATCGCGCAGTGGATGCGCACACCGGCAGTAGCAATGCGCGTCGACGGCAGGCTGTTGGGATTCACGGACACGATGCGGCTCCAGTGACGCCGGGCGTCAGCCGAACCGGAGCCGGTCGATGCCGACGAGCCGGTTGAAGATGAAATAGAACACGGCGGTGAAGATCACGAGATACGCGGACAGCGCACCGGCCAGCCCCCAGTTGAGCAGATCGTTGGTTTGCGACGCGATCAGCTGGCTGATCATCTCGTCGCCAGCGCCGCCGAGCAGGGCGGGCGTAATGTAGTAACCGAGCGCCAGCACGAACACGAGAAAGCACCCGGCGCCGATGCCCGGCAGCGTCTGGGGCACGTACACGCGAAAGAACGCGACGACCGGGTGCGCCCCGAGCGATTGCGCGGCGCGCATGTAGATCGGCGGCACGCTTTTCATCACCGAGTAAATCGCGAGAATCATGTAGGGCAACAGCACGTGCGTCATGCCGATCAGCACCCCGGCGCGGTTGAAGATCAACGGCAGCGGATGGTCGACGACATGCAGCGCGAGCAGTACGCGGTTGACCACACCGCCCGGTTGCAGCAGTACGTACCACGCGGTCGTGCGGACCAGCAGCGAGGTCCAGAACGGCACGATCACGAACAGCATCAGCAGGTTGCCCTGCTTCGCAGGCAGGTTGGCGAGCAGCCACGATACCGGGTACGCGAGCAGCAGGCACAGCAGCGTGACCGTGGCGCTGATCGACACCGTGCGCATGAACGCGGTGCGGTAGACCGCGCTGTTCGCAGGCACCGAATGGACGGCGCCGTCGGGGGATACCTGTGCGTCGAGCCCGTTCAACAGATAGTCCGGCGTCCATGACGATGCCGCGCGTTTCAGCAGGCGCCAGGTTTCGGGCTGGTTCCAGCGCTCGTCGGCGGCCAGCAGGACGGGCTTCCATGCCGTGACCGCATCCTGAGCGCGTACCGTGCGTGCCGACTTCAGCAGCAGCGTGCGGAACTCGGGCTGGTAGAAGTTCATCCGGCGCGCCACGTCGCCGAGCGTGCCGGCGTCGCCGGCGCTTTTCAGTCCGCCGGCGAGGGCGGCGAATACCGGCTCGTCCGGCACGCCGTGGCCGTCCCAGTGTCGCAGCGTTTGCGCGAACGACGGCATCGCGCCGGACAGTTCCGGATTGCGCACGCTGCGGGCCAGCAGCGAAGCGATCGGCGCGATGAACGTGGCGAGCAGGAACACGAGCAGGGGCAGCGTCAATAGCAGCGCGCGTAACGCCGCCTTGCGCCGCGCCTGCCGGTATTTGACGGCGTGCTCTGTCGCGAGCGCGGGGCCTGCCGCCGTCATGGGAAGCATTGACGAGTTGTTCATCTGGACTCCGGAGCGACGCGCCCGGCACGGGACGCGTCGCGTAATACCACTACGACGTCATGGAGCGGCGCATTACTGGCCGAGCCATGTCTGGAAGCGCTTGGTCAGCGCATCGCCGCTGTCGGCCCAGAAATTCGCGTCGATCTGGATCGGTCGCTTGAAGTTGGCGGGCGCGGTCGGCAGGTCGGCAAGGCGCGCCTTGTCGATCAACGGCAACGATGCCTTGCGCGGCGGCGCGTAAGCGATGTACTTCGACAGATCCGCGTATGCCTGCGGCTGCGCCGATGCAGCGATGAACTGCTTCGCGGCCGCGGCGTGCTTCGCACCCTTCGGCACACCCCACCATTCATAGTCGTACACCTGCGCGTCCCAGACGATCTTGAACGGCTTCTTGTCCTGGTGAACGGCGCTGTCGATGCGGCCGTTGTAGGCCTGCACCATCGTCACCGCGCCGTCCGCGAGCAACTGCGGGGCTTGCGCACCGGCTTCCCACCACACGATGTTCGACTTGATCGTATCGAGCTTCGCAAACGCACGGTCGACGCCGGCCGGGGTCGCGAGCACCTTGTAGACGTCGGCCGGGGCCACGCCGTCGGCGACCAGCGCCCATTCGAGCGTGACCTTCGGCGACTTTCTCAGGCCGCGCTTGCCCGGGAATTTCTTCAGGTCGAAGAAGTCCGCGATGCGGGTCGGGGCGGTCTTCAGCTTGGACGCATCGTACGCATACACGGTCGACCAGACCATCGCGGCCACCGAGCATTCGCGCAGCGCGCCCGGCAGGAAATCCGACGTGTTGCCGATCGTCTTGCTGTCCAGCTTGTCGAGCAGACCTTCGTCGCAGGCGTTGATCGCGTCGTTGATCTCCATGTCGATCAGGTCCCAAGTCGGGTTCTTCGCCTGTTCCATGGCCTGCAGCTTGGCCAGGCCGCCGTCGTACGACTCGGTCTGGAACTGGGTGCCGGTCTTCGCGGTGAACGGCTCGAACCATGCGTGGCGAGCGGCCGTTTCATAGGCGCCGCCGAATGTCACGACGGACAGCGTATCCGCGGCGTGAGCGGCAGACAGCGCGGAAAAGGCGCCGAGTGCGGCGACAGCCGCGATCGTGCGGGGCAGGGACGCGTAGCGAGGGTTTTGCATTATCAGGCTCCAGAGGCGATGGGCACGGCAACAGGCGGGATGGGTAAGCGAACGGCGGAGCTTGCGACGCGGGGGATGGCGGATGGCGACAGCACCTTGCAGTCGTCCGGGCGCCATACGATCGTCGCGGTTGCGCCGATCGGCGGCAGCGCGACGAGGCGCGTGTTGGGGACCTTGACGACCATCGTGTCGCCGCTGTCGAGTTGCAGCTGCACGCGATGATGATCGCCGCAATACACGATGTCGCGCACGGTCGCGGCGAGTGCGTTCGATCCCGCCGGCACGTTCGCGGTTTCGGCGATACCGAGGACCTGCGCGCGCTCGGGGCGCAGCGCGAGCGTGGCGTCGTCGCCTGCCTCGACCTGGTTGCCGCGGCGACCGCGGATCGTGATACCGCCACGAAGCTGAAGCACGGCCCATTCGCCATCGAGCGCGCTGACGCGCCCGGCGAGACCGTTGTTCTCGCCGACGAAGTTCGCGACGAAGGCGTTCTGCGCGTTTTCGTACAGCTCGGTCGGCGTCGCGGCCTGCTGGATGCGTCCGTCGGAGAACACGGCGACGCGATTCGACATGGTCAGCGCTTCGTTCTGATCGTGCGTCACATAGACGATCGTGAGCGACAGATCGCGATGCAGCCGCATGATTTCGTACTGCATCGTTTCGCGGAGCCGTTTGTCGAGCGCGCCGAGCGGTTCGTCCATCAGCACCACGCGAGGCTCGAATACCAGGGCGCGGGCCAGCGCAACGCGCTGCTGCTGGCCGCCCGACAACTGCGCGGGACGTCGCGATGCGAGATGCGACAACTCCACCATGTCGAGCGCGCGTTGCACGCGCTGTTTGCGCTCCTCGCGAGCGGTCTTGCGCACCGATAGCGGAAACGCGACGTTCTCGGCGATCGTCAGGTGCGGGAACAGCGCGTAGTTCTGGAACACCATGCCGATGTCGCGCTGGTGCGGCGGCTTGTCATCGAGGCGATGACCGTCGAGCAGGATGGTGCCGTCGGTCGGGGTCTCGAAACCGGCGAGCATCATCAGCGTGGTGGTCTTGCCGGAGCCGGACGGTCCCAGCAGCGAGACGAATTCACCCCGGGCGATGTCGAGATCGAGACCGTCGACAACCGCATGCCGGCCGTCGTAGGACTTGCTGACGCCGACGAACGAAATGTAGGGTTGACTGGTCATCGTGAGCTTCAATGAGGTGACGTGGGTGGCGAGTCGTTTGCGTGCGGCTTCAGACGGCGACGTGCGACGCCAGATAGCGCGCGAAGTCGTAGTTCGGCCGTTCCAGATGACTCAGGTGACCGGGCTTCGCAAGCGGGGCATGCACGCCGCGGAACACGGCCTCGACGCCGCGCCGGTCTTCGAGATTGACTTCGTCGAGCAGCTTCTTCAGCGCCGCCATGTATTCGGCTGCCTTCGGGTCGTCGATGAATTCCGGCGACAGGCCGCCGCCGAAGCGGATATGCACGCGATCCACGCCCAGCGGCTGAAGCACGAGATACCAGAAATAGCCCGGCGTCAGCGTGACGAGATGGGTCGGGTAGATCGCGAGGAGCGCTGTCGTCTTGCGCCATTGGCCTTGCAGGCGGGTATTGTCCGGATGCGCATTGCCGATCGGCAGCGAGGCCTCTTTCGTGATCCAGTGATAGTTGAATGCAGGAAGTCCGGGCGGGCACTCCATCTCGTCGAGCCTCGAATGCGGGCCCACCGTCGCGCGATGCAGCATCGGCAGGTGATAGCTCTCCATGAAATTTTCCGCGAGGATCTTCCAGTTGGTGTCCCACACGTGTTCTTCGTGGAAGGTCTCGACATACGACGCCATGTCGTAATTGACGATCAATTCGTCGAGCTCCTTCAATCGGGCGGCGACAGGTGACGCCTCCTCATTGAGCGTGACGTAGACCCAGCCCTGCCAGATCTCGCAGCGAACCTGCGGAAGCTTGTAGCTGTCCTTACAGAAACCGTCCTGCCTGTCCATCATCGGTGCAGCGCGCAGATCGCCGTCCAGCGAGTAATTCCACGCGTGATACGGACAAACGATCCGGCGCACATTGCCCCGGCCTTCGAGCAGGGTGGACATGCGGTGCAGGCATACGTTCGACATTGCACGCAGTGTGCCGTCGTCGCGGCGGATCACGATAATCGGCTGGCCGGCGATCTCCGCGGTCAGGTAGTCGCCCGGATTCGGCAGTGCGCTCGCGCGGCCCATGCACAGCCATTCGTTGCGAAAGAGGGTTTGCTGTTCCCGCTCGAGGAATTCGGGTGATGTGTAGACTCCCGGTGGCATCGCACGAGCGTCGCCGAAGTCGCGTTCACAATTGGTTTTCAGGTCGCGGACGATCACGTCGATAGACCGCGCTGCCGTAGGGATGGAACGCATCGTGCCTCCTGGAAACGTTGAAACCGATCACATTGAAGACCAATTTAACAAGTCCAATAAAGAGTCGAAATATTCTTTTCGGATGCAACAAGAAGTTTTTCCCTATGCAGTCGGCGTTGCCTGGACGTGCACCTGAGGGATGTAGGTTTCGCAGAATTGCGCGAAGCGCGTGACGAGCTGGCGGGGTTTCATGCTGCGCGACATCGCGATGCCGAGGGTGATCGCCGCGACCTCGTCGCGAAACGGACGGACCGCGAAAGTCGCACCATCGACGGTGCGGGTCGAACGAAGCGGGAAGTTCAGGATGCTGTAGCCGAGGCCGTTGGCCACCATGCCGCGCACGACTTCCGGCTGCGAGGAACGGAACGTCGGCGACGGGCGGCGGCCAAGCGGATCGAACAATCCGGCAAAGTACTCGCGACTGTGCGGCAGGTCGAGCAGAACATACGGTTCGTTGAGCAAATCGGCGAGGGCGACTTTCTTGCTGCGCGCGAGCTTGTGTTCGAGCGGCAGAATGGCATACGGCGGCAGCGTGACGAGCGGCGTGAACGAAATGTCGTCGGCAATATCGAGGCTATAAGTGAGCGCCATGTCCAGCGTGCCGTTGCTCAGTGCCGACAGCAGGTCGTCCTGGTTTGCCTCCATCGTGCGGAAGCCGATACCGCTGTGCTCGGAAACGAAGCGGCTCATCAATGCCGGCATCAACGGCGGCGCCAGCGAGACGAGGCAGCCCAGCGCGATCGTGCCCGACATGCCGCCATCCATCTCGCGTGCCATCGTCTGCAGTTCTTCCGCGTTCTTCAGCAGGTTGCGAACCTGACCGAGCACGTCGCGTCCCGCGGGCGTCAACGACACACCGCTCGCACGATGGCGGATAAAGAGCTGAATGCCGAATGAAGATTCCAGTTCGCCTATCGATGTGGAGATCGACGGCTGGGAGATGTGCAACTGGCGTGCGGCGGCGGTAAACGACAGGGTTTCCGCGGTGACCACGAAGTAGCGCAATTGGCGCAACGAATAGCGCAACGCAATGTTTTCCATGAAGCGTGGCTCGCAAAGTATCGGATCGGAAACGGCTCGCAACGCGAGGCGCGCTGCCATTTTGCATAGTCAAAAAGAGGGTTATCGAAAATCTGCATCATTTTTTTCCATGCGCATTGGGGCGGGCGTTCGAGGGGCGGCTGGACGCTTCTGTTCGTGCACCGTGTGATCAAAGGGATGAGTCGCGCTGGTGCATGGCGCGACAAAACCGTGCAAGCCGTTCACCACGCAATGAATCGGCAGACGATTGACGGCATGTGCGATCCGCGTCGCCGACACCGCGAGGCGGCGCAGCGTCGTTGAAAACAGCGTGCATAGGGAAAAGCTTTTCGGTGGATCGGAAAACAATATTTCTGGCGATAAATTGACCGCATAAATTGCGTTGACGGCGGATGCGCCGGGCGATGACCGGGCAGGCGTCAATCCGGTCATCCAGTCACTTTTCGATTCGAACGGAACACGTCAGATGAAACGATCCAAGTCCTGTACTTCGCTGTTCGTGGCATTGATCCTCGCGGCAGCCAGCGTGGCCGCACATGCCGAGAGCCTGCTCGATCGCGTCAAGCAGCACGGCGAGCTGGTGGTGGGGACCGAAATGCAGTTCGCGCCGTTCGATTTCCTCGAAAACGGCCAGCAGGCCGGCTTCAACAAGGCGCTGTTCGCGGCCGTGGGCCAGATCATCGGCGTGAAAGTACGCTTCATCGATCTGCCGTGGGAAAGCGTGCTGCCCGGGCTCGACGCGGGCAAGTTCGACATGGTCGCGGGGCCGCTGACCGTCACGAAGGCGCGCATGGAGCGCTATGCGTTCTCGTTGCCGATCGCGGAAGCCACCGATGCATTGCTGAAGCGAACCGGCGACGGCAGTCTCAAGACCTCTGCCGATATCGCGGGTAAAGTGGTTGGCGCAGGCAAGGGCAGCGCGCAGCTCGAGCAGTTGAAGAGCTACGCGGCGACGCTGCCGAAGCCGCCGACGATCCGCGAATACGTCGACAACAACCAGGCGTATGCAGACCTCGCAACCGGGCGCATCGTCGCCGTCGCCAACTCGCTGACCAACATCGCGTATGTCGCGAAGCAGCGCCCGGCGGTGTTCTCGGTGGTGCAACCCGCGTTCGGCGCAAAAGTCTACTTCGCCTATGCGCTGCGCAAGGATGCGGACAGCGCGTCGCTGGCCAATGCGTTCAACGCGGCGCTCGTCGCGTTGAACAAGAACGGCACGCTTGCGACACTGCAGCACAAATGGCTCGGCGTCGCGACCGCAATGCCGGCCGAGATGCCCACGCCGAACTATTGAGTGCCACGTCCGGGCAGCAGCATCGATACGCTACCGCCGGGCAACCCTACCGGGCAACCTGCCATGTTCAGCCTGAACACCTTCATCGACGGCCTGCCGTTGCTGTTCCACGCGGCGCTGATGACGCTCGAAGTCTCCGCAGCCGGGCTGGTGCTTGGCTTCTGCATCGGCCTCGTGGTCTGCTGCGGACGGCTTGCACCGCACGTTGCGATTCGTACCGCTGCCGGTGCGTATGTCCGGGTGTTTCGCGGGGTGCCGCTGCTCGTGCAACTGCTGCTCGTCTACTACTTCCTGCCGTTCGTGGGCCTCAATGTGCCGCCCGTGATGGCGGCCGTCAGTGCCGTGTCGCTGTGCTCTGCCGCGTATATCGCCGAAATTCTCCGTGGCGGATTCGCGAATCTCCCGAAGGGCCAGCTCGAGGCGGCGACGATGCTCGGGTTCTCGGCAACAGATCGTCTGTGGAGGATCCAGGTGCCGCAGGCCGTGCGGATGACTCTGCCCTCGCTCGTCAACGAAATGGTGCTGCTGATCAAGGCGTCGTCGCTCGTCTCCGTGGTCGGGGTGGCGGAGATCACGCGAACCGCGCAGAACATCGCCGCCAGCACGTATCAGCCGCTCGAGGCTTATGTTGCGGCCGGGATGATCTATTTTCTGCTCTGCGGTTCGCTGGCATTGATCGCGCATGGCGCGGAGCGACGCCTGCGCGCGGCATGACGCGTCAGTGACTTGCCGGAGACCCTCATGCTGACTTTCCATCCCGATGTACTCGTGAACAACTTGCCGGAGATCGGCGCGGGTCTCGCGATGACCGTGGCGACCTGGGCGGCGAGTACGCTCGCCGGGGCGGCGATCGGTTTCGGTGCGGCGCTTGCGCAGCAGGCGGGCGGCCGCTTCGTACGCGCGGCGATTCGCGTCTATGTGGAGCTGTTCCGCGGCACGCCGTTTCTCGTGCAGCTCTTTCTGCTGTACTACGGCGGCCCCGCATTCGGATTGACGTTCGGTCCGTTGACGGCAGGTGTGGTCGGCCTTGCGCTCTATGCGGGTGCCTATTTCACCGAGGCATTTCGTTCCGGATTTTCAGCCGTGCCGCAGGGGCATGTCGAAGCGGCATCCTGTCTCGGCCTGAGCCGCTGGCAAACGACCTTTCGCGTGCAATTGCCGCAGATGATGGTGCTGATCCTGCCGGCGCTCACCAATCTGGCCATCGTGCTGAGCAAGGAAACCGCCGTCCTGTCGATCGTCACCGTACCGGAACTGACATTCGTGCTGACCGGTATCGGCTCGGCGAGCTTCGCGTTCGTCGAGACATTGCTCGCACTATCCGTGTGCTACCTGTTGCTTGTCGAAATGGCGACGTGGGCCGGCACGGCCGTCGAGCGTCGCGTCGCGCGACGGCTTGCATGATGCGATACACCGCGTCGCTTTGCTTCCCTTGATCCGGGCCGATTGCAGCATCGCGCAGCCGATCTTTTGCTTCGACGGAATGCCCGCGACGGAAGGTGTTCGAATCGTTGCCGGTTACGCTCCCTGTCGATGTTCATGTCGGGCGTGCATGGCGCGGTGGGTGCAATGCACGCCGGCATCGCCGCTCAATCGAAATACGTCAACCCCATCGCCCCCTTCACCTCCGCGAGCGTCGCCCCCGCCACTTCCCGTGCATGCAGCGTGCCGCGTTTCAGGATCGCCATCACTTCGGCCTTGTCGGCCTCGAACTCGCGACGGCGCGTACGGATCGGCTCGATCAGTGCCTGCAGCCGCTCGTTCAGCACGCGCTTGACGACGCTGTCGCCGAGGCCGCCGCGGCGATAGTGCGCCTTCAGCTCGTCGACCTTCGCCACGTCCGGCTCGAACGCATCGAGGAACGTGAACACGACGTTGCCCTCGATCTGGCCCGGGTCGCTCACGCGCAGGTGGTTCGGGTCGGTGTACATGTCCTTCACGGCCTGCGCGATCTCGTCCGGTGTCGAGCCGAGCGTGATCGCGTTGCCGAGCGACTTGCTCATCTTCGCCTTGCCGTCGATCCCCGGCAGCCGCGTGACCGCCGACAGCACGGCCTCGCACTCGACCAGCACCGGCTGCTCGACGGTCGCGTTGAAGCGGCGCACAAGTTCGTTGGTCTGCTCGATCATCGGCAACTGATCGTCGCCGACCGGCACGTGGGTCGCCTTGAACGCGGTGATGTCGGCCGCCTGGCTCACCGGGTAGGTCAGGAAGCCGGCCGGGATGTCGCGTTCGAACCCGCGCAGGCGGATTTCTTCCTTGATGGTCGGATTGCGTTCGAGGCGCGCGACCGTGACGAGGTTGAGCAGGTATTGCGACAGTTCGGCAAGCTCGGGCACCTGCGACTGTACGACGATCGTCGAGATCGCCGGATCGATGCCGACGGCGAGATAGTCGAGCGCGACCTCGATCACGTTTTCGGTGACGCGCTGGCGGCGGCCCATGTTGTCGGTCAGCGCCTGCGTATCGGCGAGCAGCAGGAATTGCGTCGCCTCGTGCTGTATCTGCACGCGTGCGCGCAGCGAGCCGATGTAGTGGCCGAGATGCAGCGGGCCGGTCGTGCGGTCGCCGGTGAGGATGATCGGGCGGGTGGGTTGCGTCATGGTCGTCGTTGGCTCCGGGTTGTCGAAGCCGCCAGCCATGACGTCAGCGCAGAAACGCAAATGCCGCCATGGCTGGCGGCATCACGTTTGGGACATGCAAAGGAAACGGGCCGCCTGGGTCAGGCGCGCCACCAGCAATGCACGATCGGCGAGGCAGGTTGGGTTTCCATCGCGGCAGTATAGCGTAGTGTGCGGTTGGCCGCGCGCGTCAGCGGATCACCGACTCCATCGCGAGGTAGGCGGTTTCGGCGGACGGCCACAGCAAATACAGCAGGCCGGCCATCAGCAGCCACGCGCCGGCGCGTACGAGCGGCGTGCGGTCTTTGTCGCGTGGGGGACGGGTGGGCTGCTTCGATTTCTTCATGCTTGCAGGCGCGGGGTGCGCCACTCCAACGGTTACTGCAACGGGTCGCGCGGGGGCGAGCCGGGGTGTTGCGGGGAAATGGGACATAAGTCCGTGGTTCGCCGTTTGACTGCAGTCGGTATGTGTGTCAGCCCGGCGCGCGACGATCCCGGTGGATCGGTCATGCGACACGCATGCTATCAGCTAGGCTGGCCGCGAACCGTAAAGAATTGTCCGGCAATGGCCTAGGCGCTGTGCGTTGAGATATGACGGCGTTTGCCGTCAATCATCCGAAAGAACATTAAAAGTTAATAAAATCAATGGATTGGTATTTATTTTATTGAAGGGGACGGATCGGCCGGCAACACATCGAGCATTCGTTGCACCTTCCATCGCGCTAACTAGCACGGCGCGATTGTTTTTGTGTGAACGTTGCACTTAAAATCGGTGACCAAATAATTAAGCGCAGGTGGCTTGGCGGTCTGAGAGCGCCGTTGCCGAATGCCCATTGACAAGTGAACGTGACCGAAATGCTGCGCGCCTTCGTTGGCGCGCTCGATCAGAACAATCGTGCGATCCGGTTTCATTGGGGCCGTCATCAGGATGCGCTGGCGCATGTCCTGGTGCCACAGAGCATCGATTTGACGGAAGGTCTCTGTGTCGGCATCGAAGGGCACCTGACCTGCCTGTCGTCACGCCCGGATCTGCCGCTCTCCGTCTTTCTGGGGTTGCCGCTTTCGGTGCAACTGATGACGGATCGAGGCAAGCCATATCCGATCAATGGGATCATCACAGATGTCCGCGCCGGTCAATCGGACGGCTCCCTCACGTGCGTACAACTGACATTGAGAGATGCGCTGAGTATTCTCGATCAGCGGATCAACAGCAGAACGTTCCGTTCGATGAGTGTTCCGGACATTCTGGAGACACTGCTGCACGAATGGCAGCAACGCAGTTCCGCGTTGGCGCAGGCTTTCGATTTCGAACTCGTGCTGGATCGCAACCAGTATCCAAAGCGCGAGCAGACGCGCCAGGCGGGTGAATCGGATGCGGCCTTCATTCGACGGCTGTGTCGACGCGACGGTATTTTCTGGTACACCCGGGCTGGCAAGCATGATGGTGCGGCCGCCGACACGCCGGTCCATACGCTCGTGTTCTGCGACGATCCGACGAAGCTGCCACAGGCGGCGGCAGGCCATGTGCCTTACCACCGGGGTACGCAGTCGCGGGAGCGTGACTCGGTCACGCTATGGTCCGCGGCCCGTGCGTTGACGCCCGGAAGTGTGCGGCGTGCCAGTTGGGATTACAAGACCGGCAGGATCGCGCAGTCTGAGCAGGAGACGATCGTCGATCAGGGCGAGGCGGGCAACGATCTTGCGAAGCTGCTGGCCGACTCGGTCATCGACGTTCCGCATGCGGCGGACTCGGATGCCGACCACGAGCGTTTGGCGAAGGCTCGGATTCTGGCACATGAGCATCGCGCCGAATGCGTGCATGCGTCGAGCGATGTCCGGGATGTCTCGCCGGGCTTCTGGTTCACGCTGGCTGGGCATCCGGAGGTCGATACCCGGCCCGAGGAGCAGCGGCAGTTCGTCGTTACCAGCTTGCACCACCGGGCGACCAACAATTTTTCGAAGGCGCTCGACGAGCGGGCCCAAGTGCTGTTTGCCGCGAGTCGCTGGAGTTTCGACGCGTTGCCGGTCGAAGAGGGGGCCGGGGTTCGCTACGAGAACACATTCGTTTGCGTGCGCCGCGGTGTGCCGCTGACACCTGCCTACGATCCGCGCGTCGATTTGCCGCCCGTGCATCCGTTTACCGCGAAAGTGGTTGGACAGGACGGCGAGGAAGTGCATTGCGACGAATTGGGGCGCATCAAGGTGCAGATTCTCGGTTTGCGCGCCGACGATCATGCCCATGCGCAAGGTGCCGGCACCAGCGGAACCGAGCGGGACAGCGCGTGGGTGAGATGGGTCAGCCCCTGGGCCGGGCCGAACTACGGCATGGACATGCTGCCGCGCGCGGGAATGGAAGTGCTGATCGACCATTTGCACGGCGACCCCGACAAGATGGTCGTGACCGGGGTGCTGCACGGCGGTCCCAACATGCCGACCACGTTCAGCCATACCGGTTCGCTTCCGGGCAATCGATATCTTTCCGGCATCAAGACCAAGGAGGTCAAGGCGGATCGCTACAACCAGTTGCGTTTCGACGATACACCTGGCCAGATCAGCAGTCAGCTTGCTAGCGAACATACCTATACCCAGCTGAACCTGGGCTACCTTACGGAGCCTCGAAACGATGGCAAGGGAGCGCCTCGCGGTGACGGTTTGGAGGCCAGAACCGATGCCCAGGCGGTCATTCGTGCCGCGAAGGGCGTCTACGTGACCGCGCAGCAGCAGGGGCGTGCCGAAGGCAAGATGCTCGAACGCACGGCATTGCAGACGTTGATCGAACAATTGCAGGAACTGGTACGAAACCTCGGTGATGCGTCCGCCGCGAACGACGCCGACAACACCGACCTCGCACGCATCGAGAAGATCACCTCGCAGATCAAAGGCTGGGATGCTGGCAGCAACGTTGATCAAGGTGGCGGCGGCTCCGGCGGTGCGCCGATGGTGGCAATCGAGGGGCCGGCCGGCGTGACCGTGGTTAGCCAGGACGCGATGGTGCTCGGGGCACAGACCAACATCGATGCGGTGAGTGCCGGCAACACGCAGATCAGCGTGGGACGTCGTCTGTTGATGCGCGTCGGCGATTGGATGAGCGCTTTCGCGGCCAAGGGCATGACGCTGGTGACGGCAGACGGGAAGCTGCGTATCGAGGCGCACAAGGAGGACGTGGTTGTGAAGGCCGCCAAGCGCATCATCCTGGAGGCAGGCGAAGAGATCGTGTTCCGCTCGCCGAAGGTCAATACGCAGGCGAGCGACGAAGCGTCGATCAATGGCGGGTCGAGCTACAGCCAGTGGAATGGCGGTGGCGTCGTGCATGGCACGAGCGGCGTATGGCGCGAACACGCGGCGTCGCACAGTCTCGTCGGGCCGGACAACAAGCCTGTGAAAGCGCCCGACCCCCTGACGTTCAAGGAGCTGGAGCAACAAGACAGCCTCGCGGTGGTGCTCCGTTCCCATCCCAACGACGGGCGGCCGCTTGCTTACGAGCCGTACACCCTTTACAAGGGAGCGGCCAAGATTGCGGACGGCGTGACCGACGAGCATGGTCAACTGATCATTGCGAATCACCAGAAGGGCACGTCTTCCTATACGGTCAAGCTGCACAACGGGCACGAGATCGAGGTGCCCGTGATGGAGGGAGGGTTGAGCGACGATGATCAACTGGCCGCGCAGGGATGGCGGGCAGTCGACGGCGATCCGGAATCGCGCCAGCGCCACGCACAGGGCTGACCGGCGATTCGCTACAGTTTTCGACGAGAAACGTGATGTCCGATACCAATACTCAAAACAAATCGAAGGCGCCGGTCGATGTCGACAAGCGTCAGGCGGTCGCCAGTGCGCAGTGGTTTCTGGAAAAGCAGGCGGACTACTACGCGCCGCCGTATGAAAAGAACAATATCGACGTATTCATTTGCGGAGAGGACGCGTTTACGCAGATTGCGGCCGACTTGAAGGCGGCCAAGCATAGTGTCGAAATCATTTGCTGGGGCTTTGACCCCGGGATGGAACTGATCCGCAAGGGCACGGTCTGGCCGCGAGGAGATACCTGGGGCGGGCTGCTGCGCGATGTCGCGGCCGGGAAATTCAATAACGGCAAGCCGGTGCAAGTTCGCTTGCTCTCGTGGTATGGCTTCATCGGTAGTCTCGGTTCGAACAACATGCCGGGCCACAGCAGCGGGCGTTTGAACTATGAAGAAAAGATGGCCATGATGGTCGGCGCCGCAGGTGGCATCTATTTGCCGACCGACAAGTCACCTCAACCGCAGACGCCTCAGGAGCGACGTGAGGACTTCAATGCGCGGTGGTACGACGATGCGTTTGCGGGGCGATTGCCCAACCTGTCGGTGCGCACCCGAGATGGCAACAGCAAGGCGGTTCACGAAAGTCTGGCGGGCGAGCCGGGCAAACGCGATTTCACGGAAGTGCTGGGCTTGGAGAAAGTGGCCACGGATCACCAGAAGACCATTCTGATCGACTACGAGTACGAAGGCGGTGCGCACGCAGTCGGCTATGTAATGGGTTTGAACAGTGTGACCGACTATTGGGACACCCAGCAGCACCTTTTCTGTGATCCACGTCGCGGTGAGTCATGGGAAGGGGCAAACGATGCTCAGCCGGGTCTGAAGCCTTTCCAGGATTACGCTAGCCGTATTCGGGGTGAAGCGTTGGTGGCGGTGAGCAAGAACTTCACCGATGCATGGAATCGCGCCAAGGGCAAGGGCGCGAACGTGTCGAGAACGCACGATTTCAAAAAGGTTCCTGCGCGCTTGACGCAGAATCTCGGTACGCCGTGCCAGCGGGCGCAAATCGTCCGTACCCAACCCGAAGAAAAGGACAAATCCGTCAAGGCGTTGTATGAGCAGGCGACGTCCTTTGCAAGAAGCTATATCTACGTCGAGAACCAGTATTTTCAGTACACGGAGTGGCCGAAAAAGCTGAAGGAATGGCGAGCCGAGTTCCTTTCGCGCAGCCAGGCAGCCGGACGGGGGCCGAAGGACATACCGAACCTGCACGTGATGGTTGTCATTCCGACGCCTGAGCGGATACAAATGGTGCCCCGTACTTACGATACGGTTAAGGTTCTGGGTCACGGTACCTCCATGCCCAATCAGGACAAGGCGGTCGAGGACGAGCTCGCCCGCAATCGACAGCAGCAGGCGGACTGGGATGCCTATGTCAAACGGCAGAAGGCGAGTGGCGAGGGAATTGATCCCGATCGCTACCCTGTACCGCTTTCGCCTGCGGCGCAAAGCGCCAAGGATCTTGGCGATAAAGCGTCTCTTGCGAAATCGCTCGATCAAATGGGCATTCGCACGCTAGTGGGTAGCCTGTGGACCTTTGATCGCAATTGGCGCAATTCCAAATTGAATACCGAGACGGCGAAGCAGCAGGCTGGTTGGGATGAATATGTGAAGAAGCAGCAAGCTAAGGGCGAATTGCCTGATCCGGATCTGGCGCCGATGCTGCCGCTGCCGGCGCAGTCGATTGCGGCTCGGTACAGAGAAATCTATATCCACAGCAAACTGTTGCTGATCGACGATAGTTTCTTCACGCTGGGTAGCGCCAACTTGAATTTGCGGAGCATGGCGGTTGATGCGGAGATCAATGTGGGCAGTGATGATCGTGCCAAGAGTACCGATTTGCGTAAGCGGGTTTGGAAGCTTCATACCGGCGGCAAACATGATGGCAGCGACGGTAGCCCCGATGCCGTCAAGGAAACATTCATGAAGTGGCAGAAGCTCATGGATTCCAATGCCATGCAAAGAAAGCGAGGTCTGGAACTGTCGGGTTTCCTAATGGCGTTCCAAGACGAGCGTACGTCGAGCGTTCGGCTGGCTTAATGCGCGACCAAATCATGCGAGTTTCGATGAGTTCTACAACTTCTATGTGTTTGCGCCTGGCGGGCGCGCTTTCTCTTTCTCTGTTTTTTGCATGTACGGCTTGCTCGATGAACGATTCTCTTCCACGAAATATGTCGCTCGACGCTTTCAATCCACATCGCGAATCGTTTGAGTGCGTGCATGAAGCTGCCGTGGTTCCGCCTGTTGATCCGGAGGCCGATCGCTGGAATCAGCAGGCGATGGAAAAGACGAGTGCGTTGCTGTGGCCGAACCAGCGCGATTATGCGGGTGCCGTCGCGCTGTGGAGCAAGGCTGCCGAGCGCAAGCACTGGAAAGCCATGCTGAACCTGGCAAATGCCTATGCGCAGGGGCTGGGTGTCGATCGCAACAGTGAGCGTGCCGTGCAGATCACTGAGCAGGCGATGAAATTGGGTATTCCTGCGGCCTACGATCTGATGGGGACTTATCACATGAACGGGGTCGGGGTGAAGCAGGATCCCAGCCGTGCGTTCGCGTTCTGGCAACTTGCTGCGGACAAAGGCAGCCCAAGCGCTATGGCTTATTTGGGTAGCAAGCTTGACGCTGTCTACGATGACCCGAAGTCCGGTTTCTGGGGCAATCGGAAGGTTGCCCTCAAAATGCTTGAATGTGCATTCGCTCAAGGGAGCGGAGACGCGGCGTATGCTCTTGGAACCACGCTCGTTGGTTCCGACAAATCGCTCGGCGAAGACAACGTGCGAGCTCTCAAGGTTCTGCACGAAGGCGTGAAATACGGGAGTGCCAAGAGTGCGGCGTATCTCTTCGGTGCATTTGACGATGGCGATCCCGTCGTCGGCAATGTGAAGGATCGTGCCCGCGCCGAACGCTACAGCGTCCTTGCCGACCGCCTCGAGCGCGACCCCGACCTGCGTCTGCCGAATCTGGACAAGGTCGTGCCGCTGCCGCCCGCCAAGCTGCCCAAGTGGGATGGCAACAAAGAGACGTTGATCGACGCGGCGAAAGCGGTGACGTCCGTGCCGGTATCGCCGGTCAAACCTGCGGCGCACCCCGTGTCGCTGCGTACGGGGCGCGCGCACGTGCCTGATGGCTACATGCTGCCGGAGAAGCCGCAGGTTGCCGTTCCTCCGCAGGCGGAAACGACGGCTGCTCCTGTCGGTGGTTACTGGCTCGCTCAGCTGAAGTATCCGAGCGCCGAACGTCACTTCGCATGGAATGCGGCTCAGGTACCGATGCATTACCGGAATGATGAACTGTTCGATCGGAGTCGCCCCGGCCTGATGCCCGAGGACGGTCGCATCTTCTTCCACTATGTCGGCGATGCGATTCCGATGCCCGTGCAATCGGCGGAATCGCATCCGCGTGTGACACAGGGCATTGCGCGCGCCGCCGAATTTCCCGACCCGGCTATCCGGTGTCGCGGCATCCGCACGTGCCCGGTGACCGGTATTTGGCAGGCTGTGGTGGCGGACGATCATCCTCGGGCGGCCACGTTCAATCAGTGGTATCGCCAGGCCTATGTGTTGCAAGGTGACGCGTTTCCCGATCCACGGGTCATGCATCTGGACGTATCGCCGGCGGACGTGACGTGGACGTGGTGGAACGAAGCCAATCACCTTGGATTTGCGAAGCTGCCTCAGGTCAGCCTCGGCAACCCTTCCGAGAACGCTTGACGGAGCAGAGATGCGCAAATCGACGATTGCCGCGACGGTGTGTGTCGGAGGGATGATCTTGGCTGCCTGGGGGGCGGTTGCAACAATGGGGGCCGTGGCCCAGATCAGCGGAGGTAGCTACGGTTCGCACGATGTAGGCGATTTCGCGATCGAGAATTTCCTGTTTCTCGGTCCGTTACTGGCGTTGGGTGGGCTGGTCGCATGGTTCGCCAGCCGGAGTTCGGCAACCTCCGACGACGAGGGCGGTGAACAGCCTTCGGGCAAGGATGAGCGCGATCCGGCTGCTCTCGCGCACCGGGACGCAGACCGATGAGCAGTGCTGACATCATCTACAAGCACGATCAGTGGCGCAAGGGCGCGGGCGGTATACCCGCAGGACTGTCTGGTCAGGCAGACAGCTCGGCCTATGCCGGCCTCGATCTGGGTCTCGCGCAATTTGCCGATAGCAGTTTCAGCGGTAGCAGCTTCGCCGGAACGTCATTCCGGCAGGCCGGCTGGACGGGTTGCCGGTTCTCGGCATGCACGTTTACCGGTTGCGATTTTGCAGAGATTGCGATTTCCGGATGTACATTCATGGATTGTAGCTTCAATGACGCCGCTTTTCAGGGCAGCACTTTCAACGGTGTGAAATTTCTCGGATGCAAGTGGAACGGCGTCAGGTTCGACGGCAACACATGGCATTCGGTGCAGGTGCTGGACTGTACCGGCACCACGGTTGAAGCTCATGGCCTCAAGGGACTCGACGTCGACTTCACCGGAAGCTATTTCGAGCATCTGGCTTTCGAGGATACGGAAATCAACGGCGGACATTGAGTTGAGACGGCTACCGTTGCGGGGGGCGTCGACACAGTGGTGAGTCGGCCAGCGACGGTTACCTGCTCCATCTGGGCGGCGCGATAAGCCCGTCGTCGTCCGACGCGATCAAATGAAACGGCCGCCGCATCGGTTACGATGCGACGGCCGCGAGCGCGAAGCGCAGGGTAGCAGGCGGGCCGAAGGAGCGACATGTGCCGCACCCCCGCCCGCCCGTGGATCACACCACCGCCGAGCGCGCGACGCGCACCGGCACCGACTTGTACGACGGCGTGCCGCTTTCCTTGTCGATGTAGTCCAGCGGCACGAGCACGTTCGCTTCCGGGTAGTACGCGCCGACCGAGCCCGGCGCGATGTCGTACTCGATCGCGGTGATCTTCTCGAGGCGCAGCGTGCGGCCCGACGCCGTGACCGTCTCGATGTCGACGAGGTCGCCGTGTTCGAGCCCGTACTTCTCGAGATCGGCTGCGTTCATGAACAGCACGTCACGCCGGCCGAACACGCCGCGATAGCGATCGTCGAGCCCGTAGATCGTCGTGTTGTACTGATCGTGGCTGCGCAGCGTGATCAAACGCAGCACCTGCTCGGCGCCGAGCACGTCCGCGTCCTCCTTCACGCCCTTGTAGACCGAGAACATCGCCTTGCCGGTCGGCGTCGGCCACACGCGCTCGGTGGGCGGCAGCGGCAGGCGGAAGCCGCCCGGCGTGCGGATGCGCTCGTTGAAGGCCTCGAAGCCGGATACGGTCTTGTCGATCAGGTCGCGGATGCGGTCGTAGTCGGCGATCAGGTCGAGCCACGCGACCTTGCTGTTCGGCAGCGTCGCATGCGCGATGCCGGCCACGATCGCGGGCTCCGAGCGCAACTGGTCCGACGCGGGCTTGAGCTTGCCGGCCGACGCATGGACCATCGACATCGAATCCTCGACGGTGATCGACTGCCGGCCGGTGGCCTGCATGTCGAGCTCGGTGCGGCCGAGCACCGGCAGGATGAAGGTTTCCTTGCCGACCAGCAGGTGCGAGCGGTTCAGCTTGGTGCCGAGATGCACGCTCAGGTCGAGCTTCGCCATCGCGGGGAACGACAGCTCGGGATCAGGCAGCGCGACCGCGAAGTTGCCGCCGAGGCACAGCAGCGCCTTCGCGGTGCCGTCGATCATCGCCTGCATGGCCTGCACCGTGTCGTGCCCGTGCTGCGCGGGCGGCGTGAAGCCGCACACGTCCTCGATCTTCTTCAGGAATTCGGCCGACGGCTTCTCGGTGATGCCGACCGTGCGGTTGCCCTGCACGTTCGAATGGCCGCGCAGCGGGCACACGCCGGCACCGGGCTTGCCGATGTTGCCGCGCATCAGCAGCAGGTCGGCGATCAGGCGTACGGTGGCCGTGCCCTTGTTGTGCTGCGTGACGCCCATCCCGTACGTGACGATCGTCGCGTTCGACTTCGCATACGCGAGCGCGACCTGTTCGAGCTGTTCCTGGCTCAGGCCGCTCGCGCGCTCGATGTCGTCCCACGACGTGGCTTCGAGGTCGGCCGAGAACGCGTCGAAGCCGTTGGTGTGCTGCGCGATGAAGTCGCGGTCGAGCACGCCGCCTTGCTCGGCTTCGAGCTTCAGCAGCGCCTTCATGATGCCCTTCAGCGCGGCCGCGTCACCGCCCGCGTCCACCTGGTAGTACGTCGACGCGATCCGCGTGGAGCCGAACGACGCCATCTCGATCATGTCCTGCGGATCGGCAAAGCGTTCGAGCGCGCGCTCGCGCAGCGGGTTGAACACGATGATCGGCACGTTGCGGCGCGCGCACTCGTGCAGCGTGCCCATCATCCGCGGATGGTTCGTGCCGGGATTGTGGCCGATCGAGATGATCAGCTCGCAGTGGTCGAAATCCTCCAGCGACACGGTGCCCTTGCCGATGCCGATCGACTGCGGCAGGCCGACGCTGGTCGGCTCGTGGCACATGTTCGAGCAATCCGGGAAGTTGTTGGTGCCGAGCTCGCGCGCGAACAACTGATACAGGTACGCGGCTTCGTTCGACGCGCGGCCCGACGTGTAGAACTCGACCTGCTCGGGCGGCAGCGCGCGCAGCACTTCGCCGATGCGCGCGAAGGCGTCGTCCCATTCGATCGCGCGGAACGTGTCGGTCGCGCGGTCGTAGACGAGCGGATGCGTGAGCCGGCCCATGTTCTCCAGTTCGTAGTCCGACATGCGCAGCAGCGACGACACGGTGTTCGCCGCGAAGAACTCGGGCGTCACGCGCTTGGTCGTCGCTTCCCACGTGACGGCCTTCGCGCCGTTCTCGCAGAACTGGAACGTCGACTTGTGTTCCTTGTCCGGCCACGCGCAGCCGGGGCAGTCGAAGCCGTCGGGCTGGTTGGTCCGCATCAGCACGATCGGCGCCTCGATGGTTTCCATCTGCGTGCGCACCGCATCGGCTGTCGCGCGAAGCGCGCCCCAACCGCCGGCGGGCCCATCGTATTTCCTGATGCCTGGCACTTCGCGTCGATTTGTCATGGTGAATCTCCAATAGCCGGGCCCGGTGCGGGTGGCTCGGTTGCGCCGTGTCGCGGCGTGGGGCGGCTCCGTCCGGCGGACGGAGCCGATCATGCGTGCCCCGGGTTGCAGGGCAAGCGTTGTTTTAGTGTGCGTCCTTCTTCGCGCCGGACGACTTCTTGCCGGGCTTCGCCGCGGGCGGCGGAGCGTCGGCGGGCGTGTCGTCCTTCTTCGCGTCTGCTGCTGCCTTGGCGCCCTTGCCGTTGGGTTTGGCCTTGCCGTCGGCGTCCGGTTTCGCGTCCTTCGTATCCTTCGCTTCAGGCGCGGCGAGCGTGTTGAACTTCACTTCGTCGCTGTCCTTGTCGTAGTCGACCTCGCACTTGTCGCCCGATTTCAGCCGGTCGGCGAGGATCTCCTTCGCGAGCCGCGTCTCGATCGTCTGGCGGATCTGGCGTTTCAACTCGCGCGCGCCGAATTCCGGCTGGTAGCCGACTTCGGTCAGGTGGTCGACGAGCGAGCTGCCCATCACGAGCGTGATGTCCTGCGCGGCGGCGGTACGCACCACGCGATCGAGCTGGATCTGCACGATCGAGCGGATGTTGTCCTTCGACAGCGCGTGGAAGACGATCACCTCGTCGATCCGGTTCAGGAACTCGGGCCGGAAATGCCCTTTCAGCACCTGCATCAGTTCCTCGCGGATCGCCTTGTCGGTCTTGCGCGCGGCTTCCGGCTGCGTGAGGTTGTCCATGATGATCGCCGCGCCGAGGTTGCTGGTCGCGATGATGATCGTGTTGCTGAAATCGACCACGCGACCCTTGCCGTCGGTGAGACGCCCGTCGTCGAACACCTGCAGCAGCACGTTGTAGACGTCCGGATGCGCCTTCTCGATCTCGTCGAGCAGGATCACGCTGTACGGGCGGCGCCGCACGCGCTCGGTGAGCTGGCCGCCTTCGTCGTAGCCGACGTAGCCGGGCGGCGCGCCGATCAGCCGCGCGACCGCGTGGCGCTCCATGTATTCGGACATGTCGATGCGGATGATCGCCTGCTCGTCGCCGAACACGGTCTCGGCCAGCGCCTTCGCGAGCTCGGTCTTGCCGACCCCCGTCGGCCCGAGGAACAGGAACGTCGCGATCGGCCGGTGGGTCTGGCCGAGCCCCGCGCGCGACAGCCGCACGGCATCGCTGACGGCGACCACCGCATCGCTCTGGCCGACCACGCGCTCGCGCAACTGCTCTTCCATCTTCAGCAGCTTCTGGCGTTCTTCCTGCGTGAGTTCGGACACCGGGATGCCGGTGAGCCGCGACACGACCTCGGCCACCGATTCGACGGTCACCTCGAGCGTCTCCGAGCCGGTCTTGCGCTGCCACGCCTCCATCATCTCGTCCACGGCCTTCCGCTTCGCATTGATCTGCTCTTCGAACTGCTTCGCTTCGTCGAAGCGCTTGCGCGAGGTCGCGTAGTCCTGCTCGCGCTTCAGTTGCGCGATCTGCGCTTCGCCTTCCTGAATGTCGACCGGGCGCGAGGTCGCGCCGATCCGCACGCGCGCGGCGGCCTGGTCGATTAGGTCAATCGCCTTGTCGGGCAGGAAGCGCGACGTGATGTAGCGGTCGGCGAATTCGGCGGCCGCGACGAACGCGTCGTCGGCGAACGTCACCTGGTGGTGCGCCTCGAGGCTGTCGCGCAGCCCGCGCAGGATCACGATCGTCTGCTCGACGCTCGGCTCCGGCACGAACACGGGCTGGAAGCGGCGTTCGAGCGCGGCGTCCTTCTCGATGTATTTCTGGTATTCGTTGAGCGTCGTCGCGCCGATCAGGCTCAGTTCGCCGCGCGCGAGCGCGGGCTTCAGCACGTTCGCGATGTCGAGGCCGCCTTCGCCGCCGCCCTGGCCCGCGCCGACGATCGTGTGCAGCTCGTCGATGAACAGGATCAGTTCGTCCTGCTTCGCGGTCACCTCGTCGATCAGCTGCTTCGCGCGTTCCTCGAATTCGCCGCGATACTTCGCGCCGGCCACCATCGAGTTGATGTTGACTTCGACGAGCCGCTTGTCGCGCAGCACTTCGGGCACGTCGCCGTTGACGATCCGCTGCGCGAGGCCCTCGACGATCGCCGTCTTGCCGACGCCTGGCTCGCCGATCAGCACCGGGTTGTTCTTCTTGCGGCGCGCGAGCACCTCGATCGTGCTCTCGATTTCCTGCGCGCGGCCGAGCACCGGATCGAGCTTGCCCTGGCGCGCGATCGCGGTGAGGTCGCGGCCGAACTTGTCGAGATTCGGCGTGCCGGTCGGCGCATCGACGCGGCCGTCCTCCGCGCCCTTGCCGACCACTTTCACGACCTTCTGGCGCAGCGCCTCGGGCGTCACGCCGTATTTCTTCAGCAGCGTGCCGGCGACGCTGTCCGGCACCGATGCGAGCCCGATCAGCAGGTGTTCGGGGCCGATGTACGAGTGGCCGAGATCGCGCGACGCCTGGAACGCGTACTGCACGGCCTTCTTCACGCGCGGCGAGATCGACAGCTTGTCGAGCGGCGCATCGGGGTCGGCCGTGCCGGTGTGCGCATGCGCGTCGATGTACGACTTGATGTCCTCCGGCGACAGCTTCAGTTCCTTCAGCAGCGCGGCGCACACGTCGGTGTCCGCGAGCGCGTACAGCAGGTGTTCGGAATCGAGCTCGCTGCGGCGCAGTTCATGCGCCTTCTCGGCCGCGCGCTGCAGCAGTTCGAGCGTCTGTTCGCTGAATGCGTCGGTCGGGTCGACCGATTCGCGCGGAATCTCCGCGGCGAGCGGCGAGTCGTCGCCGAGGCCGCCGAACAGCGACGACGGTCCGCCACCGCCCAGCAGCGAATCGAACGGATTCAGCATGCTCTGATGCCGCATCAGCTGTCGGAAGTGGTAATCGCAGATCGAGATCGTCTTGCGCTCGCCGTCCTGCATCACGGTGGCGCGCGCGACGGCCGGCCGGGCGTGACAGATATCGCAAAGTGCGGGCATGGTGGTCTGGCTCCTGTCGGTGAAGGTGGGTCGAAGGGTGAAGCCCGATGCGGTGCGGCGCTCGCGCGTCCGGATCGCGACCGCACGACGCGCACGGCACACACCGCGGCGGCGCGCGTGCCGCACCGGTGCGATCGCGCAGCGCGCGCCGGCGTGGCGTACGGTCGCGGTCGGGGCGGGAGGCGCGAGCGCTGAGAGGAGCCCACGGCATCGCTTCGACTGCGTTCAAAATAGCGAATCGGCGCGGGCCATCCAAGACACAGTTCCCTGCCGGGCCGGCCGTGAATTGCACCCTCACATGGGCGTGCGATCCGGCGCCAAGGAGTACAGACGCGCACGCGCGCGGCGGCGCGGGCATGCGCGGCGCGTACGGCTTGCGATGGAAGGGGACAGCAAGGGGTGGCGCGCGAACAGGGCGAGGTGCGACATCGGCGCGCAGGGCGCAGGCAGCCGGCAAACGGGGGAGACGGGACGCAGGACGCGACGCAAGCCGGTGCGCGACGCGCGGGGCTGGCGCGAAGCGGTTACGGCCGGCTCCGCACGCACCGCAGCCGATGCGTGCCGGGGGGGCGGCGAGGGCGAAGACGGGTTGCACGGTACGCGCCGGACATCGCGCAACCGTGGTGAACCGCGATCAGTCCGACAGATTCATCGCGAGCCGTTGCCGGGCGATCTGCTTCACGTCGGCCGACAGCGCCGCATTCTGCAGACCATTGGCCCAGACGGAGAACGAATCCTCGATCAGGTTGCGCGTGTCGGGCGGCAGCTCGGCCAGCATCAGCGACACGACGGTAAACAGCACGGCGGTGTCGCCGGCCTGGCTGCCCGCATTCGCGTCGACCGTCTGCTTCAGGGTAGCGACGGACGCCTGCAGCGCCTGTAATGCGTCATTCGATTCGCTCATGACATCCTCCATGCAAGATGGGCTGGATCGGCGACGAACCCGCGGCCGGCGGTGCGGGCGTCGCGCGCGACGCCCGGGCGGGCATCGCGCGCCGGCAACCGCGCTCAGGCGGCCGCGTTGCCCTGCGGCGCCACGGCCACCGATGCTTCGCTCGTCAGCATCAGGAACGTGAACGTTTCGCGCAGGTACAGGCGGACGCCCTTGTCGGTGTGGCTCGTGTAGCCGATCGACACGTCTTCCCCGAGGTGCAGCTCGTAATCGCCGCCGCGCGTGGACAGCACGCAGCCGCCGCTGATCGCCGGCGCCCAGATGATCTCGCCGCTGACGATGCGTTTGATATGGCCGAGGACCGGATAGCCCTGGTCGCGCGCTTCGCTGAGCGCGGTGTATGCGTCCGAACCGAGCACGACCGAGTACGGGCCGTCGACGCCGGCGAGGCGCAGCGCTTCCAGCGCGTCGCTGATCGCGTCCGGATAGGCGCCGACGTCGGCCGGCAGCGTGAGCCGGCGGTTCGACGTGCCTTCGCGGATGCCGACGATGCCGGCTGCCGGGTAGCCGTCGAAGATTGCGTTGTCTTC
>NZ_JACFYV010000329.1:0-4979 GCF_016759955.1 Burkholderia sp. KCJ3K979 | reverse complement strand
CTACCGCCCTGGCCCGCGCCGTTCGGGCCGCCGCCCGGCTTCACGTGGCCGGCCGACCCGCTGTGCGAACGCATCCCGTGCTTCGCGCCATGCCGCTGCGTGCCGGCCGGTGGCGGCGGCGCGGTCGTATTGCCGTTGGTGCCCGGCGTCGACATGTCCATCGACGGATTCGGCGCGCCGGTGCCCTCGTCCGAGCGCTGCGAGTTCTGCGCCCACGCGGCCGGCGCGGCCGCGACGATCGCGACAGCCGCGCACGCCAGCACATGCCGCGCGACACACTTCGATTCGAATGCTGATTTCATGGCGTTTTCTCCCTATGGATGATCGCTTGATCGAAATTCCTGCTCCGGTCCTTCAGCAAGGCCCATGCCGTCGTCTGCACGTTCACGACGCGGCACGCGGTTTGCGTCCCGCGTCTTCGCACGACCGTCCTGTGAATCCCTACGGAGCCCCTGCCTCATGCCTTCCGCTTCTGCTTCCCACGCGCACGACAAGCCGCACGGCAAACGCCACACGCGCCGCCCCGGCCGCGCGCGCAGCGCCGACCCGGCCCACCGCAAGCGCTGGTCCGGCAAAGTCACGCAAAAAAGCGATGCGCTCGACATCGAGCCCGACATCTTCAAATCCGACGATCCGGCCGCGATCGCCGCGTCGCTGAAGCGCTCGGCCGAACACAGCCGCCGCCGCAAGGCGTCGCCGTTCCAGTCGGCGATGTCGATGCTGAACTTCTACGTGAACCGCGCCGGCCGCAACCTGCCGAAAACGCGCCGCGCGACCCTCGAACGCGCGAAGCGGAAACTGCGCGAAGCCTTCGGCCGCAAGCCCTGACGGCCGGCGCGCGGCTCGTATGCTCGTCTCCACCCCTGCGCTGCGATCACACGCATGCACGAAACCCTCTGGTATCTGATCATCGGCGCGGTGCTGCTGGGCATGGGCGTCGTGACGTCCGCACTGCGCCACCTGCCCTGCAGCTCGGCGATGATTTACCTGGTGCTCGGCATCGCGCTCGGCCCGGCCGGCGCCGGCCTGCTGCATCTCGACCTCGAACGCGACGGGCAGCTGCTGCGCGAGATCGTCGAGGTCGCGCTGCTCGTGTCGCTGTTCGCGATCGGGCTGCGGCTGCGCGTGCCGCTGTCCGACAAGCTGTGGCTCGTGCCGTGCCGCCTCGGGCTGCTCGCGATGATCGTCACCGTGCCGCTGCTCGCCGCGTGCGCGGTGCTCGCGCTGGGCCTTGGCTGGGGCCCTGCGTTGCTGCTCGCGGCGATCCTCGCGCCGACCGACCCCGTGCTCGCGCACGACGTGCAGGTACACGATCCGGGCGATCGCGACCTGGTGCGCTTCGCGTTGTCCGGCGAAGGCGGAATGAACGACGGCATCGCGCTGCCGTTCGCGCTCGCGGGGCTCGCGCTGTGCGGCGCACCGGGTGCGACGCACGGCATCCCGCCGCTGTCCGGCACATTCGCGCTGGTCGCGCTGTGGGGCATCGCGGGCGCGGCCGCGATCGGCGGCGGGCTCGGCTGGGCCACGACGAAGACGATCGGCTGGCTGCGCACGCGGCACGCGCAGGCGCTCGGCCTCGAAGGCTTCTTCGCGCTCGCGCTGATCGTGCTGTCGTTCGGCGCCGCGCAGCTCGCGCACACGTTCGGCTTCATCGCGACGTTCGCGGCCGGCGTCGCGATGCGGCGCGTCGAGCATCGCGCGAGCGGCGACCGCCCGCCGCGCGAAGTGATCGGCCAGATCGATTCGGAAGACGTGGTCGCGACCGAGAAGCATCCGGAGAAAGCGCATGCGTTCATGGCCGAATCGGTGCTCGGCTTCACGATCGAGCTCGAACGGATCGCCGAAGCGATCGTGATGACGATGATCGGCAGCGTGCTCTCGACGCTGCCCGGCCCGCTGCTCACGTGGGGCGCCGTCGCGCTGGCCGCCGTGCTGTTCGTCGCCGTGCGTCCGCTCGCGGTGCTGGTCACGCTGGCCGGCTCGCGCGCGACGCATGCGCAGCGGCGGCTGATGGCGTGGTTCGGCATCCGCGGGATCGGCTCGTTCTACTACCTGCTGTTCGCGCTCGAGCACGGGCCGTCCGACGTCGTGCGCCCGCTCGCGGCGCCGGTGCTGGCCGTGGTGTCCGCGTCGGTGGTCGCGCACGGGATTTCCGCGACGCCGCTGATGAACTGGTACTACCGGTTGCAGCAGCATCGGCACTGACGGTTCACGTGTCGGCGCCGAGCCGCGCCCGCATCGCCGCGGTGATGCGCTGGCGCGCCTTCGCGTAGCCTTCCCACGGGTCGCGCTTCAGCGTGTCCAGCCGTTCGTGCAGCGTGTCGATCGTCCATTGCGCGCCGCCCGTCGTGTCAGGCACCTCGTCCCAGTCGAGCGGCACCGACACGCCCATGCCGGGCCGCGCGCGCACCGAATAGGCGGCGATCGTGCTCGCCCCGCGCCCGTTGCGCAGGTAGTCGACGAAGATCTTGCCGCGCCGGTGGCGCGGCCCCATCGTCGCGGTGAAGCGTTCGGGCAGCGTGCCGGCGACGTGCTGCGCGACCGCGCGCGAAAAGTCCTTCACGTCGTCCCAGCCCGCATGCCGCGTGAGCGGCACGACGACGTGCAGCCCCTTGCCGCCGCTCGTCTTGCAGAACGACACGAGCCCGAGCTCGTCGAGCAGCCCGCGCACGAGCTGCGCGGCGTCGATCATCGTGCGCCACGGCAGCGCCGGATCGGGATCGAGGTCGAACACGATGCGGTCGGGCCGCTCGATGTTCGACGCATGCGCGTTCCACGTGTGCAGTTCGACCGTGCCCATCTGCGCGGCGCCGAGCAGCGCGTCGACGTTGTCGATCGACAGCAGCGGCCCGTGGCCGGGGTCGAGCCCTTCGTGCTGCGTGACGAACGGAATCTCGCGACGCTCCGCGTGCTTCTGGAAGAACAGCTCGCCGGCGATGTCGCCCGGGGCGCGCACGAGCGAAACCGGCCGGCCCTCGAGGTCGGGCAACAGCCACGGCGCGACCCATTGCCAGTACCGCGCGAGGTCGATCTTGCGCGTGCCGCTTTGCGGGTCGAGCACGCGCTCGGGATGCGTGATGCGCACGCGGCCGAGCGTGTCGGGGCCGGACGCGTCGCCGTCGGCTCGGGCCGCTGCGCGAGACCGTGCGGACGGTTTGCGATCGCCGGTTTCACGAGCGGCATGCGATGCGCGCTTGCGTGTGTCGTCGTGCGGGGTCGGGTGTTGATCCATCGTCACCTCCGTTTCCGTATGTTTGGGCATCTCGCGGACGATCTGCGCCGCCGGCTTGTCCTCGCGCAGCGCGATGAACGCGGCCTGCCGCACGATCCCGTCGCCGGTCCATTCCGCGAATTCGCATTCGGCGACGAGCGTCGGCTCGACCCAGTGCACGCGGGTGCGCGTGCGTTCGCGCGGCGGTTCATCGAACGGCATCGTGTCGCGCTCGTGTTTGCGCAGGATCACGGCGAGACGGTCGAGCATCCGCGCATCGAAGCCGGTGCCGACGCGGCCGACGTAGCGCAGCGGCCCGGGCCCGCGCCGCCGCTTGCCGGCCGGCGCCGGCTCGTGCACACCGAGCAGCAGCGCGCCGAAGCCGTGCCGGCTGCCCGACGGCTCGGTAAAACCACCGATCACGAACTCCTGCCGGCGCCGGCATTTGAGCTTGATCCACGCGGGCGACCGGCCGGCGCGATAGCGCGAGTCCGCGCGCTTGCCGATCAGTCCTTCGAGGCCGGTGTCGCAGGCGCTCGCGATCAGCGACGCGACGTCCTCGCCGAGATCGGGCGAAAAGCGCACGCGCGCCGGGTCGCTGTTCGCGAGCAGCGGTTCGAGCAGCGCGCGACGCTCGGTGAGCGACGCGTCGCGCAGGTCGTAGCCGTCGAGATAAGGCAGGTCGAACACGAAGAAGGTGATCGCATCCGAGCGGTCCGTGCCGAACGCGTTCTGCAGCGCCTGGAAATCGGGCAGGCCGTTCTCGCCGAGCACGACGGCCTCGCCGTCGAGCCATGCGTCGTCGAGATCGAGCGCCGCGAGCGCGTCGCGCTGCGCGCGCAGCTTCGCGGTCCAGTCCCGGCCTTCGCGCGTCATCAGCGTGACGCGCCGGCGTGCGCCCTTGCCTGCGATGCGCGCCAGGATGCGGTAGCCGTCGAATTTCAGTTCGTAGCACCAGCCGCCCTGCGTCGGCGGTGCATCGACCAGCGTCGCGAGCTGCGGCGCGATGCGCTCGGGCAGCGGCGCGCGCACCGCGCCTTCGACCTGCGACGGGTCGGCGGGGCGCTGGCTTGCGTGGCTTGTGTGGCTTGCGGGTCGCGCGTCATGTGCATCGCCATCCGCGTCGGTCGCTCGGCCGCGCCGCGCCGCGCGCTTGCGTGCCGCGCCGTGGGTCGCGCCGTCATGCACGCTCCCCGGCCGCTCGCCGACGACGTCGAATTCATCGGCGCTGCGCGCGTCGTCGTCGCGCTCCTTGATCAGCAGCCACTGCTCCTGACGCCCTTCCTGCCGCCCGCTGCGCACGAGCGCCCAGCCGCCGTGCAGTTTCTCGCCGTCGAGCCGGAACGTCAGCTTGCCGGCCCGGTAGCCTTCGCGCGCCTGCGCGACGCCGCCATCGGGCGTCCACGTGCCTTCGTCCCACACGACGACCGAGCCCGCACCGTAATGCCCGGCCGGAATCTCGCCTTCGAACGACGCGTATTCCAGCGGATGGTCCTCGACGTGCACCGCGAGCCGCTTCACCTGCGGATCGAAGCTCGGCCCCTTCGGCACGGCCCACGATTTCAGCGTGCCGTCGAGTTCGAGCCGGAAATCGTAGTGCAGCCGGCGCGCGTGGTGCTCCTGGATCACGAAGCGCAGCGGATGGCGTGCGCGCGCGGCGGGCTGCTTCGCCTTCGGCTTCGAGGCCGCTTGCGTATCCGGCTTCGCGCGACGCTTGCCGTGCGCCCCTTCGGGCTCGGGCGTCGCACCGAAATGGCGCTTGCGGCGA
>NZ_JACFYV010000328.1:0-5066 GCF_016759955.1 Burkholderia sp. KCJ3K979 | reverse complement strand
CGGGGCCCGGCAGCACGCGCACGGGCATCGCCCACGGCGCATGCACGGGGCGGTGACGGCGCGGCGGCTCGTCGACGCGCACGAACGCGCACCACGCCGGCGCCTTCACGCCGAATTCCGGCGCATCGGCCGAAAGGCAGCCCGCGCCGGCCGGCGGCACGCCGACCGGGAGCCGGTCGCCGTCGCGCAGCGTGCGGCCGCCGAGGCCGCCGAAGCGCGACGCGAGATCGGTGCTGCGCGAGCCGAGCATCGGCAGCACATCGATGCCGCCCGCGATGCACAGGTAGCCGCGCATGCCGCGTTTCGCGGCCGGCAGCACGAGCGTCTGCCCGGCGTCGACCGGCAGGCTCCACCACGAATGCACGGGCTTGCCGTCGAGCGTCGCGCCGAACTCGGTGCCGGTGATCGCGATGCGCGTGGCGCGCGTGAAGCGGAACGTGGCGGGGCCGATCGTGATTTCGACGGCCGCCGCGTCGGGGCGGTTGCCGACCAGCCGGTTGCCGACTTCGAGCGCGAGGCCGTCGAGCGCGCCGCCCTGCGCGACGCCGAGATGGCGCGTGCCGCGGCGGCCGAGATCCTGCACGGTCGACAGCGGGCCGGCCCGCACGACCTCGATGGTGCCCGGTGCGTTGCTCTGGGTCATCGTGCATCGACTCCCGCAATGGTGAAGCGCACGCGGTCGCCGGGCAGCAGCAGCGTCGGCTGCGGCCGCGCCGGGTCGAACAGCACCTGCGACGTGCGGCCGATCAGTTGCCAGCCGCCGGGCGACGTGGCCGGGTAGATACCCGTCTGCGCGCCGCCGATGCCGACCGAGCCGGCCGGCACCTCGAGGCGCGGCGCCGCGCGGCGCGGCATGTGCAGCGCGGCGTCAAGGCCGCCCAGATACGCGAAGCCCGGCTGGAACCCGACGAAGAACACGACGTAGGCGCCGGCTGCGTGGCGTGCGACGACCTCGTCGGCCGACAGCCCCGTGTGGGCAGCGACGGCCGCCAGGTCGGGGCCGGCGGCACCGCCGTACTCGACCGGGATCTCGACCTCGCGGCCGTCCGCGTGCTCGACGTCGGCCGTCTCCCACGCGTCGCGCAGCGCGGGCGTGAGCGAGTCGGCCGTCGCGGCGAGCGCGTCGAACACGATGGTCAGGTTGTTCATGCCGGGGACGACGTCGATCACGTCGGGCCACGCGCGCGCGGCCTCGGCCACGGCCCAGACGCGGCGCTGGCAATCGAGCGTGGCGGGCGGCGGCACCTCGCAGACGAGGGCGGCATCGCCGAGCGGATAAATGCGGGGTTGCGTCATCGGACTGGCACGGTTCGGACGGCAATGTTAGCGCACATTGTCAATAAAATATCGACAACTTCTCAATAAGCGTTTTCGCCTAGCTCGTAGGCCGGGGCTTCTGGCGTACACTCGGGCACATCCTGTCATCCGGCTTGCGCCGCCTTTCCATGAAGCGTCCTGCGACCAAGATCGTGTCATCCGAACACCTCGTTTCCGATTCGAGCGCGGAGCTGTCGGAGCTCGAATACGGGCTCATCATGGCCGGCAACGCGTTCAACCGCTGGATGGTGCGCTGCATGTCGGCGGCGGGCGCGAAGGACATGACGGCGGTCGAGGTCTCGCTGCTGCATCACGTCAGCCATCGCGAACGCAAGAAGAAACTCGCCGACATCTGCTTCGTGCTCAATATCGAGGATACGCACGTCGCGACCTATGCGCTGAAAAAACTGATCGCCCGCGGCTATGTGAAGAGCGAGAAGAACGGCAAGGAAGTGTTCTTCTTCGCGACCGACGCGGGCCGCGACCTGTGCCTGAAGTACCGCGAGGTCCGCGAGCATTGCCTGATCGAGACGCTGAAGGACAGCGGCCTCACCAACGAGCAGATCGGCGACGCGGCGCAGTTGCTGCGCCACGCATCGGGCCTCTACGACACGGCCGCGCGGGCGGCGGCGTCACTGTAAACGATCGCGGAAACGGTCGGTCGCCGCGACACGCTCGCGGCAAGCCGCGACGATCGCGGCGCCGCGCGCGCCATCATTCGGCGGCCGGGTAAAGTGCGGCGTCGGTGACGATCCAGCGCAACGCGAGATCGTGCGCTTCGGCCGGCAGCGCATCGACGCGGCACGCTTCGTACGCGATGCCGACCGTCACGGGCAGCGTGTCGCCCGGCCAGGCGGCGAGCGTGCGGTCGTAGTAGCCGCCGCCGTAGCCGAGCCGGTAGCGCTGCGCATCGAATCCTACACAGGGAATCAGCAAAAGATCGGGCACGGCGACGATTCCCGACGCCGGTTCGGGAATCCGGTGATGACCTTCGCGCATCGGCGTGTGCGCATCCCATGCGTGGAAGGCGAGCGGCGTGTGACGTTCGCCGATCACCGGCAGCGCGGCGCACCGGCCGGCGCCCGCCGCGCACCATGCGAGCACCGCGTCGCGCGCATCGAATTCGCCCGGCAGCGGCCAGTAGAACCCGACCGTGCGCGGCGCCAGACGGTCGAGCAACGTGCGCAGCCGCGCGTCGAGCGCGGCGTTCGCGGCGGGTTGCGACGCGGCGTCGCGACGGGCGCCGGACAGCGTTTTGCGCAGCGCAACCTTCGGGTTCGGCACAGGGTTGCGTGCTATGCTTTCGCTCACTTCGTGCTCCATTCAAAACGATGTCGAACAGCCTTTTTCGAGTATATCGCGCGGTCGCGCTGGCGCTTTCCGCCGCCGCGCTCGTCGCGGGCACGGCCGCATGTGCCGCGCCGAACGACGACACGCTCGCCGGGGATGACCAGATCTTCGTGCAGCTTCGCGAAGCCGCACGCCGCAACGACGCCGCGAAGGCCGCGCAGCTCGCGTCGATGATCCCGAACTATCCGGTGCCGTCCTACGTCGAGTATTTCCAGATCAAGCCGCAGTTGTTCGATTCGACGGGCCGCGCGCGCGTCGATGCGCCGGACGCGCCCGTGCAGTCGTTCCTGCAGCGCTACGATGGTCAGGCGATCGCCGATCGCCTGCGCAACGACTACCTGCTCGTGCTCGGCGCGCGCCACGACTGGCGCAATTTCGACGACCAGTACAAGCGCTTCGTGCTCGACGACGATACGCAGGTCAAGTGCTATGCGCTCGAATCGCGCGCCGCGCGCAACGAGAACGTCGCCGATGCGGCGCGCGCGCTGCTCGTCGAGCCGAAGAACTACGGCGATGCGTGCGTCGACCTGATCACCGCGCTCACCGTCAATCAGCAGTTCACGAGCGACGACGTGTGGCAGCAGGCGCGCCTCGCGTACGAGCAGAACTACACGACGCTCGGCGGCAAGATTGTCGACGCGCTCGGCCCGCGCCCGGTCGGTTTCGACCAGGCGACGAGTGCGCCGCCGCTGTATCTCGCGCGCGGCGTCGGGCCTGACGCCGCGTCGCATCAGCTCGCGCTGATCGCGCTCGGCCGCATGGCGCGCAACGATCCGGACGCGGCCGCCGGGATGCTGACGACGGTCGCGCCTTCGCTGACCAAGCAGGAACAGGCGATCGCGTGGGGCGCGATCGGCTACCAGGGCGCGATCAAGCGCTCGCCGATGGCGTCGGTCTGGTACGCGAAATCGGCGAACGCGCCGCTGTCGAACCCGGGCTACGAATGGCGCACGCGCGCCGCGCTGCTCGCCGGCAACTGGCCGATGGTGCGCTGGTCGATCGAGCAGATGCCGCCGTCGCTGCGCAACGATCCGGCGTGGATCTACTGGCACGCGCGTGCGCTCAAGCAGAGCGGCGACACGCTGCAGGCGAACCAGGAATTCGAGCAGGTCGCGGGCCAGTTCAACTTCTACGGGCAGTTGGCCGGCGAAGAGCTCGGCCAGCGCACGACGATCCCGCCGCGCACGAAGGTGAGCGACGCCGAGATCGACGCGATGGGCAAGATCCCGGGCTTCGCGCTCGCGCAGCGTTTCTATGCGCTGAACCTGCGCCTCGAAGGCAATCGCGAATGGAACTGGCCGCTGCGCGGGATGACCGATCGCCAGCTGCTCGCGGCCGCCGAATACGGCAAGCGCGTCGAGCTGCTCGACCGCACGGTCAACACGGCCGACCGCACGAAGGCCGAGCACGACTTCACGCTGCGCTATCCGTCGCCGTACCGCACGACCGTCGAGCGCTATGCGCAATCGACGGGCCTCGACGTCGAATGGGCGTACGGGCTGATCCGCCAGGAATCGCGCTTCATCATCAGCGCGCGTTCGTCGGTGGGTGCGGGCGGCCTGATGCAGCTGATGCCGGCGACGGCCCAGATGGTCGCGAAGAAGCTCGGCATGGGCACGATCTCGCGTGCGCAGATGCACGACATCGACACCAACATCCAGCTCGGCACCTGGTATCTGGCGGACATCTACAACAACTTCGACAGCTCGCCGGTGCTCGCCACCGCCGGCTACAACGCGGGCCCGGGCCGGCCGCGTCAGTGGCGCCAGGTGTTGACGCAGCCGGTCGAAGGCGCGATCTTCGCGGAGACGATTCCGTTCAACGAGACGCGCGACTACGTGAAGAACGTGCTGTCGAATACCGTCTACTACGCGGCGCTCTTCGAGGGCAAACCGCAGTCGTTGAAGAAACGTCTAGGCATGATCTCGCCCTGATACACGAACTGCCGCGCGAGACGCGGCAGTGTTCTTTTTAGGACTCGAACAATGGATCGCCAGACCGTCGCGCTGCTGGGCGGCACCGGCTTCATCGGCAGCCGGCTCGTCAATGCGCTGATCGATGCCGGCAAGCACGTGCGGATCGGTACGCGGCGGCGCGACCACGCGCGCCACCTGCAGATGCTGCCGGTCGACATCGTCGAGCTCGACGCGCTCGATACGCGCACGCTGGCGCGCTTCGTCGCCGGCGCGCACGCGGCGATCAACCTGATCGGCGTGCTGCACGGCGGCCGCGGCACGCCGTACGGGCCGGGCTTCGAGCGCGCGCACGTCGCGCTGCCGGCCGCGCTGGCGACCGCCTGCAGCGCGGCTTCGCCGTCGCCCTTCGAGCGCTGGTACATGCTCGCGCCGTGCGAATCGGCGCCGAGCGCGCTCATGTGCAGCAGGCGCCGCACGCCGACC
>NZ_JACFYV010000327.1:0-5074 GCF_016759955.1 Burkholderia sp. KCJ3K979 | reverse complement strand
CTGCTGCACGAGATGGCCAGGCGCGACGCGAAGCGCGGGCTGGCGTCGCTGTGCATCGGCGGCGGGATGGGCGTCGCGCTTGCGGTCGAGCGCGTCTGAGCGGCGGCTGACGACACGGTTCGCTCGCGGCGTGGGCCAGCGCCGCGGGCGAGCCAGGCGGTTTTCGCGCAAGACAGGCAGTCAATAACGCGCGCGAGGTTCCGGTGCGTGCCGCGCCCGCGACGCGGGCGGCTGCGCATCGAAGCGGTGGGGCGGCAGCAGGTGCGATGCCGTCGCCCCGCCTTTCATCGATTACTTTTTTGTCGGTAATTCATAGTATGACTAAGCGAATCGCAGTTGTGACAGGTGGGATGGGCGGCCTCGGCGAAGCGGTCAGCATCCGGTTGAACGACGCGGGTCACCGGGTAGTCGTCACGTATTCGCCGAACAATGCCGGCGCGGATCGCTGGCTGACCGAGATGCATGCGGCCGGCCGCGAATTCCATGCGTATCCGGTGGACGTGGCCGATCACGACTCGTGCCAGCAATGCATCGAGAAGATCGTCCGCGACGTCGGCCCGGTCGACATTCTCGTGAACAATGCGGGGATCACGCGCGACATGACGCTGCGCAAGCTCGACAAGGTCAACTGGGATGCGGTGATCCGCACCAACCTCGATTCCGTGTTCAACATGACGAAGCCGGTCTGCGACGGCATGGTCGAGCGCGGCTGGGGCCGCATCGTCAACATCTCGTCGGTGAACGGTTCGAAGGGCGCGGTCGGCCAGACCAACTACGCGGCCGCGAAAGCCGGCATGCACGGGTTCACGAAATCGCTCGCGCTCGAGGTCGCGCGCAAGGGCGTGACGGTGAACACGGTGTCGCCGGGCTATCTCGCGACGAAGATGGTCACCGCGATTCCGCAGGACATCCTCGATACGAAGATCCTCCCGCAGATTCCGGCGGGCCGGCTCGGCAAGCCCGAGGAGGTCGCGGCGCTGGTCGCTTACCTGTGCTCGGAGGAGGCCGGCTTCGTGACGGGCTCCAACATCGCGATCAACGGCGGTCAGCACATGCACTGACGCGCGGCGGCCCGCAGGGCGTGCGCGCCCGGCGGGCCGCGTTCCCCACTATCCCGCGCCGGAGCGGCGGCAGACGCGCCGCTTCGGCCTCGCATTCCGGAGAACGCATGGGCGACACCTGGCTGGGACTCGTGATCGGCGGCTCGGCACTGGCCGTCGCGCTGACGATGGCGATCTCGCTCTACTGGCTCGAGCGGCGCCGCGCGCGGCTGCTGAGGAACTTCGATCATCGCGATTGCTGGCTCGCCGCGTACGGCAAGTGCTTCGCGCGCAAGCCGGCGAGGTCGCTGCGCCGCATGCGTGGTGCACGCTGAGCGCGGTGCCGACGCGTCGCGATCGGTGAACGCTCGATGACCGGTCGATGAGCGGTCACGCCCCGCGCGCATGCCGTCGGCCATGCGCGCGGGACGCGTGATCAGTCGTTCTTTTCGCCCTTTCCAGCCGACTCGCCGGAGTCGTTCTTGTGGAAGATCCGCTTCGTCGTGCGCTTGGTGGCTTCCCAGCCTTCGCGCGACGCATGGGCGACGCCGTGCCCGACCGCTTTCGCGGCGCTCGCGGTCGCGTGGCCGAAGCTGCGCGCCGCGTCGCCGGTCTTGTGCGCGGCTTCCTTCGAATCGCGCTTGATGTCCTGCTTCACTTCCGACATGTCCGCGTGGGCGAGCGGGCCGAGCAGCGCCAGAACGAGCGTGGCGCCAATGAACTGACGAACTTTCACGACCGGGTTCCTTGAGGTGAGCCTCTTCATCGAGGATTCGTGTTGCCGGCAGGCGCCGGTTGAAACGCGCCGGCGGCCGATGCGTCGAGCATCACCGCCGCGCGGCCGGACAGCAGCACGCGCTCGCCGCAGCGCAGCGTGAATTCGTACAGCACCGAGCGGCCGTCGCCGCTCACGCGTTGCGCGTCGATGGTGAGCGGCTGCTTGAACGTGTCGAGGCGGTCGACGAACGCGTCGACGTTGCGCACGCTCGCGAGATAGCCGACGCGCGGGCGGGCTTCGTGTGCGCCGAGCAGCGCGCCGTGCACGGCCATCGCCTGCGCCGCGTACTCGATGCCGCAGACCGACGCGAGCCGCCCATGCGCGCGCAGCGGGTTGTCTGGATCGCGGTGGCTCGTCGCGGTGCAGCGGATTCGTTCGGTATCCCACGCATCGACCGAATCGAGCACGCACATCGTGCCGGCGTGCGGAATGTGCGCGGCAATCCACGCATGGTCGAGCGGTGGGGTCAATACGACCGTGGCGGTCATCGCTCGCGCTCCGCGAAGGGTTCGGACATTGCGACGTCGACCTGCACGCGCGTATCGGCCAGGTAGTCGAGCACGACGCGCGTCGATTGCCGTGCGGCGAGCGCTTCGAGCAGCGGCAGCACGCGGGCGGCCGGGTTGCCGGCGCGCAGTGCATCGAGTTCGGCATGCACGAGCGTCGTGGCGGGCGCATCGGTGAGTTGCACGTCGATGCGAGCGAGCGTGCGCGCGCTCGCTTCCGGCGCGAACACGAGCGCGACGCCGAACGCATCGCCGATCGGCCGCACCGCGCGCAGCGGTTCCGGATAGTCGGTGTCGTACGCGATCAGCAGGCTCGGCGCGCGATCGACGACGACCTGGCAGAGACTTTCGAGCAGGCCGGCGGCAAAGCTGCCGTCGTGCGCGCACAGCACGTTCGACGTCGCCGTCGCGCGGGTCGCGATGCTCCAGTAGCCGGCCGGCGCGTTGTGCACCGAGTTGTGGAAGCGGGTCGGCGACAGCTGACGATCGTCGCCGGCCAGCGTTTCGCAGATCGCGTGGCAGTTCTGGCCGTCGCCGCCGGATGCGCTGAACACGGTCGCGAGCGTCGCGGCGTCGCGGTCGCTCGCGGCCACCGCTTCGTGGCCGACCGCGAGCGCCGCGCGCACGACCGGGCCCGTGCGGCGCCGTTCGGCAGACGGTAGCCCGGCCGGCGGCGGCAGCTCGGTGCGGGCGGGCACGTAGGGCGCGCGGCCCGCGAGCACGTCGGCCGCGTGCGTCCAGTCTTTTAATCCCGGCCCGATGAGGCCGATGCTTTCGATGAAGGCGGTGAGTGTCATGGCAAGCCTCAACGGCGGGCGCGACCGGCTACGCGCTGGGCGCGGCCGAGGATCAGGCTGCAATTCGTGCCGCCGAAGCCGAACGAATTGGAGAGGACGGCGCGCACGCGCGTGTCGCGGCTCGCGAGCACGTAATCGGCGACGAGCGCGGGGTCGGGCTGCGTCGTGTTGACGCCGGCCGGCACGAACTGCTCGCGCAGCGCGAGCGCGGCGACGATCGCCTCCAGCGCGCCGGCCGCGCCGAGCGTGTGGCCGGTCGCGCCCTTCGTCGAGCTGCACGGCGTGCGGGCGAACAGCGCACCGAGCGCGCGGCTTTCCGCTGCGTCGTTGCTCGGCGTCGCGGTGCCGTGCAGGTTCACGTAGTCGATGTCGTGCGCGTCGAGGCCGGCGGATGCGAGCGCCTGCTCGATCGCGGCGCGCGCGCCGAGCCCTTCCGGATGCGGCGACGACATGTGATGCGCGTCGCTCGATTCGCCGATGCCGAGCAGCAGGATCGCGTCGGCGTCGAGCGTGGCGGGCGCGGCAGGGACGCGCTCGACGAGCGCGAACGCGGCGGCCTCGCCGATCGAGATGCCGTCGCGCGCGACGTCGAATGGCCGGCACGGCTGGCGCGACAGCAGTTCGAGCGAATTGAAGCCGTACAGCGTGGTCAGGCACAGCGAATCGACGCCGCCGACGACGGCCGCGTCGATCAGCCCGGCCTCGATCATGCGGCGCGCGGAGCCGAACACCTTCGCGCCCGACGAGCACGCGGACGAGATCGCCATCGCCGGCCCGCGCAGCGCGAAATACGCGCGCACGAACGCGGCCGGCGAATACGGGTTGTGCGTGTGCGCGTAGCGGAAGTCGGCGGGCAGCGCGCCGCTTGCCGGATCGCGGCACTGGTACGCGCGTTCGGTTTCGAGGATGCCGGCCGTGCTCGTGCCGACGAACACGCCAACGCGTGCGGCGCCGTAGCGCGCGACCGCCGCCGCGACGCGCGCGTCGAAGCCGTCCTGCGTCAGGCCAAGTTGCGCAAGGCGGTTGTTGCGGCAGTCGAAGTCGGCGAGATCGGCGCGCACCGGGTGCGCATCGACGCCGTCCACCGCACCGATCCACGTGTCGAGATCCGCACGCTCGAAGTTGCACGGCACGAGGCCGCCGCGGGCGTGGCGCAGCGCATCGAGGGTCGCGTCGAGGCCGCGGCCGATGCAGCTGGTGGCGGTGAAGTGCGAGAGCAGGAGAGGGTTCACGAGGGTCGCATCCGGTGGCCGGAGCGGGCGCCGCAGCAGGGCTGGCACGCGCGCCGTTCGAGGTCAGATTTTATCAAACGGGGGTGCCGGAACGCCCGGCCGGCCGGGCGGTTCGGGCGCCAGCGCCGCGCGCAGGGTGGTCCAGGGCAACTGCGCGTCGGCGGCCGCGCGCAGCACCGCGGGCAGCACGTCGAGCACGACCGGTTCGCGGCGCGTGTCGCGCGCCGCGTGACCGTCGTGCACGAGCAGGATGTCGCGCGCATCGAGCCCATGCAGCAGGCGGCGCGTGACGGTCGCGGCGTCGCGCGCACGCGTGTCGAAGCCGCGCCGCGTCCAGCTCGCGAGTTGCAGCCCGAATTCGCACAGCACCGGTTCGAGAAACGGATTGCGCAGGCCGGCCGGCGCGCGGAAGAACAGCGGGCGCGTGCCGGCGATGTCGGTCAGCGTCTGCTGCGCGGCCGCAATTTCGCGCCGCAGTGCGGCCGGCCCCGACAGCGAGAACGTATGGCGGTGCCGCTGGCTGTGGTTCTCGACCGCATGGCCGCGCGCGACGATCGCCTCGATCCACAGTGGGTGGCGGCGCGCGAGATCGCCGATGCAGAAGAACGTCGCGCGCGCGTCGTAACGGTCGAGCAGGTCGAGCACGCGCGGCGTCACGTCCGGGTCCGGACCGTCGTCGATCGTCAGTGCGATGCGGCGGCCCGCGCCGGCCGGCAGGCGC
>NZ_JACFYV010000326.1:0-5147 GCF_016759955.1 Burkholderia sp. KCJ3K979 | reverse complement strand
ATGCGATTCACTGCCAGCGCGCATGCGACTGCGGGCAGGTCGATCGGCACGCGGTACGCGCACGTCATCGATCGCCGGCGCGACGGAACGTACCGTCGCCGCGCTCCGGTCAGCTTGCTTTTTTTGCTTGCGGATGCAGCGTGCAACCGCCATGCCCGACGCACGCGGCGCGGCATGTGCCTTGCGCGGCTGCCTCCCATCGGCTCATCCCGAACCAAGGAGAAACGGCATGGCGACAGTGGCGGATTTCATCGTCGAGCGGCTGTACGACTGGGGCGTGCGCCGCATCTACGGCTACCCGGGCGACGGCATCAACGGCTTTTTCGGCGCGCTGAACCGCGCGGACGGCAAGATCGAATTCATCCAGGCGCGCCACGAGGAGATGGCGGCCTTCATGGCGTCCGCGCATGCAAAATTTACAGGCGAGCTGGGCGTATGCGTCGCGACGTCGGGGCCCGGCGCCGCGCACCTCGTGACGGGCCTGTACGATGCGCGGCTCGATCACATGCCGGTGCTCGCGATCGTCGGCCAGCAGGCGCGCGCGGCGCTCGGCGGCCACTATCAGCAGGAGGTGGATCTTCCGGCGCTTTTCAAAGACGTTGCAGGCGCATTCGTTCAGCTTGCAACGGTGCCGGGCCAGGTGCGCCATCTGGTGGACCGCGCGGTACGCACGGCGCTCGGTGCGCGCACGGTCACCGCGCTCGTGCTGCCGAACGACCTGCAGGAGCTCGATTACGCGCCGCCGAAGCGCGCGCACGGCACCGTGCATTCGGGCGTCGGCTACACCGCACCGAAAGTCGTGCCGTATGCGGACGACCTGCGGCGCGCCGCCGACGTGCTCAATGCGGGCTCGAAAGTCGCGCTGCTGGTCGGCGCCGGCGCGCTGAAGGCGACCGACGAAGTCATCGCGGTAGCCGACCGGCTCGGCGCGGGCGCCGCGAAAGCGCTGCTCGGGAAGGCCGCGCTGCCGGACGACCTGCCGTGGGTCACCGGCTCGATCGGGTTGCTCGGCACCCAGCCGAGCTACGAACTGATGACCGAATGCGACACGCTGCTGGTCGTCGGCTCCGGCTTTCCTTATTCGGAATTCCTGCCGAAGGAAGGTCAGGCGCGCGGCGTGCAGATCGACCTGAAGGCCGACATGCTGAGCCTGCGTTACCCGATGGAGATCAACCTCGTCGGCGACAGCGCCGAGACGCTGCGCGCGCTGCTGCCGCTGCTGAACGAGCGGCGCGACACCGCGTGGCGCGACCGGATCGCGCAATGGAACCATGACTGGCACGACACGCTCGCGGCGCGCGCGGCCGCGAAGGCCAGCGCGGGGCGCGGCGTGAATCCGCAGCGCGCGTTCACCGAGCTGTCGCCGCGCCTGCCCGACGACGTGATCCTGACGAGCGATTCGGGCTCCTGCGCGAACTGGTATGCACGCGACCTGATGATGCGGCGCGGGATGATGGGGTCGCTGTCCGGCGGGCTCGCGTCGATGGGCGCCGCGGTGCCCTACGCGATCGCCGCGAAGTTCGCGTACCCGGTGCGCCCGGTGATCGCGATGGTCGGCGACGGCGCGATGCAGATGAACAACATGGCCGAGCTGATCACGGTCGCGAAATACTGGCGCCAGTGGCCCGACCCGCGCTGGATCTGCATGGTGCTGAACAACGAGGACCTGAACCAGGTCACGTGGGAGCAGCGCGTGATGGAGGGCGACCCGAAGTTCGACGCGTCGCAGCAGATCCCGAACGTGCCGTACTACCGCTTCGCGACGCTGCTCGGCCTCAAGGGCATCTACGTCGACGATCCGGAACAGCTCGGCGCCGCGTGGGACGAAGCGCTCGCGTCCGATCGGCCGGTCGTGCTCGAGGTGAAGAGCGACCCCGAAGTGCCGCCGCTGCCGCCGCACGTGACGCTGCAGCAGGCGAAGCATTTCGCCGAAACGCTGGTGAAAGGCGACCCGCGCGAGGGCAACGTGATCGTCGAGACCGCGCGGCAGGTGTTGTCGGCCGTGCTGCCGGGCAACGGCGAACATGGCGGCAAGAGCGGCAAGGGAGGGAAAGGCGAATCGTAAGGCCGCGGGACGGCACGACGCACGGTCGATTCTTTTTGCGATGATGGCCGACACGCCGCCGCTGTCGCGTCGTTCCGGAACTCGATCGGCACAGCAAACGGCCTGCCGCTTGCCACGCGGGCGCGTAAAAATGCGCCGCTCGATTTACAAGCCGGCTGTAACGCGCCGGCTGTTGTGCCCGCCGTCCCGCCCCCTCACGACCGCATACGTACGAGCGGCGCGCGCACGAAATTTGCTCTGCCGCGAACGGCTATCGTCACGCCGCCGAATGCGGCAAGGAGTCGTGTTGCTCGTTCCGCCGTTCAGGAAAACGCGTCGTATTACACGCATCGCACCGTTCGCGTGGGCGGTCGTGCCGGTCGTCGCGCGCGCGGCCGCCGAGCCTGCGGCGCCAGGCAATCCTGCCGCGCCGCTGCCGCTCGCGTACGTCGTGCATGCGGCCGGCCCCGCCGCGCAGCCGGTCTTCGTGCTCGGCTGGGCGCTGCTCGCGCTGTGCACGTTCGTGTGCGTCGCGATCGCCGTGCTGCTGCTGATCGCGCTGTTTCGTCGTCGCGCGCAGGCGGGCGGCGGCTACGGCAGCGGGCTGACGATCGTGACCGTCGGCACCGCGATCTCGATCCTGCTGCTGTTCGGCGCGCTCGTGTACATGCTGCGCGTGCTGGGTGCGGTCGCGGCGCCGCCGCGTCCACCCACGCTGACGATCACCGTGACCGCGCAGGACTGGTGGTGGGCCGTGCGTTATCCGGACGATGCGAACGGCCGGGGCTTCGTCACGGCGAACGAGATTCATATTCCGGTGGGCCAACCCGTCGCGATCGAACTGAAGAGCGCCGACGTGATCCACGCGTTCTGGGTGCCGCAACTCGCCGGCAAGACCCAGACGATTCCCGGCCAGACCAATCGTCAATGGCTGCAGGCAGACCGGCCAGGCATCTATCGCGGCCAGTGCTCGCAATACTGCGGCGCGCAGCATGCGCACATGGCGTTCGAAGTCGTGGCCGAGCCGCCGGCCGCGTTTCATGCGTGGCTCGCCGCGCAGCGCCAACCGGCCCCGGCACCCGCGGCAGGCGCCGGGGCCGAACGCCGCGGCCAGCGCGTATTCGCCGCACGCTGCGCCGGCTGCCACGCGGTGCGCGGCACCGATGCCGCGGGCGACGCGGGCCCCGATCTCACGCACGTCGGCACGCGCCGGCTGCTCGCGGCCGGCACGCTCGACAACACCCCCGACAACCTGCGCCGCTGGATCGCGCATGCGCAGCAGGTCAAGCCGCAGTCGCTGATGCCGTCGATCGCGCTCGCGCCGCGCGATGCCGACGATCTCGCCGCGTATCTCGCGACGCTGCGCTGAACCGAGGACGCCGATGGCCATTGCCCGCGACACGCCCGCCCCGCTCAGCCGCGTACCCGATCTCGGCGAAGCGCCGCCCGGCTCCACGCACGAGCGCGTGCTGGCCGAGCTGTGGGAATCGGAACCCGGCTGGCGCGGCTGGCTCGGCACCGTCGATCACAAGCGCATCGGGTTGCGTTACATCGTCACCGCGTTCGTGTTCCTGCTGCTCGGCGGCGTCGAGGCGCTCGTGATGCGCATCCAGCTCGCGCGGCCGAACGCGACCGTGCTCACGCCCGCGCAATACGATTCGCTGTTCACGATGCACGGCGTCACGATGATCTTCCTGTACGCGCTGCCGGTGCTGTCCGGCTTCGCGAACTACCTGTGGCCGTTGATGCTCGGCTCGCGCGACATGGCGTTTCCGCGGCTGAACGCGTTCTCGTACTGGTCGTTCCTGTTCGCGGGGCTGTTCCTGTACGCGAGCTTTCCGCTCGGCGCGGTGCCGGACGGCGGCTGGTTCAACTACGTGCCGCTCACGTCGCTCGACTACAGCGCCGGCGCGAACATCGACATCTACGCGCTCGGGATGATCCTGCTCGGCATCTCGACGACCGGCGGCGCCGCGAACTTCGTCGTCACGCTGCTGCGGATGCGCGCGCACGGCATGTCGATCGACCGGCTGCCGATCATCGTGTGGGGCACGCTGACCGCGTCGGTCGCGAACCTGGTCGCGGTGCCGTCGGTGAGCCTCGCGTTCCTGCTGCTGTGGCTCGACCGCAATGCCGGCACGCATTTCTTCGACGTCGCGCACGGCGGCCGGCCGCTGCTGTGGCAGCACCTGTTCTGGATGTTCGCGCATCCGTGGGTCTACGTGGTCGTGCTGCCGGCGATGGGAATCGTGTCGGATGCGCTGCCGACTTTCTGCCGGCGGCCGCTCGTCGCGTACGAGGCCGTCGCGGTGTCAACCGTGGCGACGATGCTGATCGGCTTCGAGGTGTGGGTCCACCACATGTTCGCGACGGGCATCGCGCCGCTCGCGCTCGCGTTCTTCGGCGCCGCGAGCATGCTGATCTCGATCCCGAGCGCGGTCGCGGTGTTCGCATGGATCGCGACGATCTGGACCGGCCGCCCCGTGTTCCGCACGCCGTTCCTGTATTTCGCGGGCTTCGTGCTGATGTTCGTGGTCGGCGGCGTGTCGGGCGTGATGACCGCGGCCGTGCCGCTCGACTGGCAGCTCACCGATACGTACTTCGTCGTCGCGCACCTGCATTACGTGCTGCTCGGCATCAACGTGTTCCCGGTGCTCGGCGGCGTCGCGTACTGGTTCCCGAAGTTCACCGGGCGGATGATGAACGAGCGGTTCGGCAAGCTGACGTTCTGGGTCGTGCTGGTCGGCTTCAATCTCGGCTTCTTTCCGATGCACATCTCCGGGCTGCTCGGGATGCCGCGCCGGATCTATACCTATCCATCGGGGATGGGCTGGGACACGTCGAACCTGCTGACGACGATCGGCTCGTTCGTGTTCGGGATCGGCATCGTGATGTTCGTCGTCAACGCGCTGGTGAGCGCGCGGCGCGGCGTGCGTGCCGGCGAGAATCCGTGGGGCGCGGCCGGCCTCGAATGGTCGGTCGCGTCGCCGACGCCCGTGTACAACTTCGCGGTGCTGCCGCTCGTCGCGTCGCGGCATCCGCTGTGGGAAACGCGCGACGATCCGACCCGCACCAGCCTGCGGGTCGGCTACCGGCTCGCGCC
>NZ_JACFYV010000325.1:0-5152 GCF_016759955.1 Burkholderia sp. KCJ3K979 | reverse complement strand
CGAGCCTCGGCAATTACCTGCAGAACCCGAAGACGTTCAATAACACCGGCAAGTAACCGCCGTGCGCGGGGAGGCGCCCCCCGCGTCAGATGCTGCGAAACAGAAGGAAAAGAATCGATCGCCGCAGTGCAAATAAAGTGACTTCGAAATGCATTATTTCGAAATCGGGCGATTATCAGGAGACTGGAGTGCCGGATTATCACGTAATAAAGTGAACGGCCATCGGGCTTGCAATTGGCTGACGGCTGTTGGCATTCCGACAATATAAAGGCCACCACAAATGCGAGACATCACGGAAGAACAGGCCCGCCAGATTCGCGGCGGCGCGTCGCTTTACTCCAATTCGGCCGCCTATACGGTCGATCTCGTCAACCAGTCGATCGGGACCACGCTGCAGGGCCTGATGACCCAGTACCAGGCCCACGCCGTCGAACAGTTCCGGATGTCGCTCGGCTCGTCGCGCTGAGCGGCCCGCCGAGCGGCCGGCAACACCGATCTTCCGTCGCAGCCGGTAGCGCCGGCTGCGCCCATGCGTATCGCGCACGACCCGCCACGGGCCCGCACCGGCTGGCCCGGGCGGCGCGTCGTCGCGCCCCGGGTGCCCGACCATGCTCTTCAATACGCGTAAAGTCCGTCCGGTCCTGCAGGACGAAGTGACGGAGTGCGGCCTGGCCTGCCTCGCGATGATCGCGTCGTGGCACGGGCGCGAAACGACGTTGCGCACGCTGCGCAACCGCTATCCGGTGCGGATCGACTCCGGCCTGTCATTCTTCGACCTGATGGAGATCTCGAACGATCTCGGCCTGCGCGCACGCGGGCTGCAGTTCGATGCGGGCGAGCTCGACGCGCTCAAGACGCCGTGCATCCTGCACTGGGGGATGAACCACTATGTCGTGCTGACGAAGGTCGGCTACGGCAGCGTGCACATCGTCGACCCCGCGCTCGGCGAGACGAGGCTGCCGCTCGCGCAGGCGCTCACGCACATCACCGGCTATGCGCTCGAACTGAATCCGGACATCGGTTTCGCGCGGGAGGGGCAGGCCGACCGCATCCGGCTGCGCGACTACCTCGAAGGGCTGACCGGCATCCGCAAGAGCCTCGCGATCGGCATCGCGGGCGGCGTCGCCGCGCAGCTCCTGCTGCTGCTCGGCCCGTCTTACGTGCAACTGACGATCGACGAGGCGCTGAAGAAAACCGACGTCGACATCCTGTACCTGCTGACGATCCTGTTCGCGATCGTGTTCCTGTTCGACACGCTCTACGCGAATCTCGTCGGCAACATCAAGAGCTACCTGCGCAACATCGTGTCGCAGCAGTTGTCGGCGAACATGGTCGGCCATCTCGCGCGGCTGCCGATCGGTTATTTCCTGTTTCACAACACCGGCGATTCGATCTCGCGCGTGTCGTCGGTGTCGGAGGTCGGGCGGTTTCTCGTCGACGGGCTGGTCGGCGGGCTGCTGAACCTCGTCACCTGCACGCTGACGCTCATGCTGATGCTGTATTACAGCCCCGTACTGGCCGGTATCAGCCTCGCGGGGATGGTGCTGTTCGCGTTGAGCCGGCTCGCGATCCAGCCGCAACTGCAGGACGCGATGTCGCAGATCCTCACGCGCGGCGCCGAGGCCGATGCGCTGCTGATCGAGAACATCCGGTCCGCGCATTCGATCAAGCTGCTGTCGGCCGAGACCGCGCGCAGCAGCCTGTGGGTCAACGCGTTCACGCAGAAACTGCAGGCGATGCGCCAGCAGGAGCGGCTGCAACTGCTGTTCGACGCGATCTCGAAGGGGATCGTGCACGTCGAGCAGCTCGTGATCGTCACGTATGGCGCGTGGCTCGTGATGCACGGCCAGAGCACGATCGGCGTGATCTACGCGTTCATCCAGTACAAGAACCTGTTCGCGGACAAGTTCATCGATTCGATCCAGCTCTACGTGCGGCGCAAGGTGCTGCAGGTGCACATGGATCGCGTCGCGGACGTGCTGCAGACCGAGACCGAGGAGCCGGCGCCGGACGCGGTCGTGCGGCCGGTCGACGGGTTCGACGGCGCGCTGTCGATCCGCGCGCTGTCGTACACGCCGAAGGGCGGCCATCGGCCGATCCTGAGCCATGTCGCGCTCGACGTGCCAGCCGGCAGCAAGATCGCGATCGTCGGCCGCACCGGCAGCGGCAAGACGACGCTGCTGAACCTGATCTGCGGGCTCGTGCGGCCCGAGCCCGGCACGCTGTTCGTCGGCGGCGTCGATCTCGCGGAAGTGAACCTGCGGCAATACCGCAAGCATCTCGCGGCCGTCACGCAGTCCGACCAGCTGTTTCGCGGGACGATCCGCGACAACATCACGAACTTCGCGCCCGCGCCGCGGATCGGCGCGATGTTCGACGCGGCGAAGCTCGCGTGCATCCACGACGAGATCGAGCGGCTCGACCATCGCTACGACACGCCGCTCGGCGATACGCAGAAATTCCTGTCGGCCGGCCAGATGCAGAGATTGCTGATCGCGCGGGCGCTGTATTGCGAGCCGCGCCTGCTGATCCTCGATGAATTTTCGTCGAACCTCGACCAGGCGACCACGCACGAGATCTGCCGCAACGTGCTGACGCTGCCGTGCACGATCGTGCTCGTCACGCACGATGCGTCGATCCTGTCGATGGTCGACCGGATCTACCGAATGGATGACGGCGTGCTGACCGATGCGACCGAGGCCTGGCGCACGCATGAGGAGGCGCGGTGATGCTCGGGCGGCTCTTCCTGCTCAATCCGTTCTCGTACGCGTTCCTGCTACGCCGCGCGGTGCGGGCGATCGCGCTGCGCACGTCGCCCGCGCGTGGGCTCTGGCTGATGCGCTGGTGCTCGGGCGCGTGCCTGCGCTGCTTTCCGTGCATCCGCGAGTCGATCGAGCGCGCGGTCGCTTACATGTTGAGCGCGCACCTGAACGACGATCCGCGGCGCGTGCGGGAAGTGTCGGCCGCGATCGTGCGCGAGCTGTTCGAGGCCGAATTCGCGGGGCTCAAGCTGCGCACGCACAGCCTCGCATCGATGAAGACGATGATCGACGGGATGGCGTGCGAAGGCGACGACCAGTTGCGCGCGGCACTCGCACGCGGCGGCCCGCTGATGCTCGCGGGGCTGCACTTCGGCAACCTGATGCTGTTCGTCACGAAGCTGCGCTTCATGATTCCCGACGACCGCAAGCTGATGGTGATCCTGCACCGCGATGCGCCGGGCGCGTTCTTCGACGATGCGCTGCGGCTCGTCGCCGAGTACGGTGCCGGCGAAGTCGAATTCATCGACATCGAGGAGCGCGTGCACCTGCGGCGGCTGATCACGAGCCTGCGGCGCGAGGCGCCCGTGTTCCTGCTGTTCTCCGACCTGCACGGCAAGTTCGGCAAGACCAATCGCTGCCGGCTCGGCGGGCGCTGGGTGCGGATGGCCGGCGGCGGCGTGAAGCTCGCGGTCGAACAGGGCATTCCGCTGCTCGTCGCGTATGCGACCGGCGTGCCGTTTCGCGATCGCTGCGCGGTGCATTTCACCGAACTGGCGGCCAGCCCGCTTGCACCGATGCTCGGTACCGACGACGACGCGTCGCCCGTGCGCGCGACGCACCAGCGCATCGTCGACCGTCTCGAGCAGGCGCTCGTGCGCCAGCCCGAGCAGTGGCATTTCTGGGAACACTTCACGCCTTACCTGATGCCGACGCCGCTGCTCGATGCGGCCGCGCGGCGTCGCTCCTGACGAGCCCGCCCCATGCCGACCTGGAATTCCGCCTTCCGAGAACAGAAGCCGTCGCGCAAGCTCGCGCGCGGCACGACCTTCGGCACCGTGATTCACGGCGTCGTCGACGTGCCGGTGTCGATGCGGTTCTTCTGCTACCTGTCGCTGGCGATGTTCGCGATGTTCGTGACCGCGCTCGTCGAGCTGAGCTACGCGAACACCGAGAGCGTGTCGGGGATGCTGACGCCGCGCTCGGGGCTGATCGGCGTCGGTGCGCCGCCGGGCTGGGCGGTGCGCGACATCTACGTCGGCAAGGACCAGCACGTGAAGGCCGGCCAGCGCCTGCTCGCGGTGACGCGCGACACGAGCTTCGTCAGCCAGGCGAACAACGTGCAGGGAATGCGCGCGGCGCTCGACCGGCAGCGCGTCGAGGTGACGCAGCAGATCGATGCGGCGCGGCTCGAATACCGGTCGTCGGTGCAGCAGATCAATCAGCAGATCGCCGCGCAGGGCGAGAGCCGCGGGCTGATCGACCGGCAGATCCAGGACCAGAAGCGCATCGTCGACGAGTATGGCGAACGGCGCGCGCGCGTGAAGCAGTTGCTCGACGAACAGGTCGTGACGCTCGAACAGTACAACCAGGTCAACACGCAATACCTGCAGGCCGGGCAGGCGTACCAGGACCTGCTGCTGCGCCGCGCCGAACTCGCGAAGAACGCGATGAAGCTGCGCGGCGATCTCGACACGATGCAGAGCAAGTACGACGGCGCGAACGCGGAACTGAAGATCAAGCAGGAGGAGCTGAACGCGAAGGAATACAACATCGACGAGAACGTGAACCAGGTGCTGTACGCGCCGGCCGACGGGCAGATCGTGCGGCTCGACGTCGTGCAGGGCGGCGTGATCGATCCGCCCGGCACGCGTGTCGTCGAGATCCTGCCCGCGAAGGCGGACGGACTGATCGCCGAGGTCTACATTCCGTCGTCGAAGGCCGGCTTCGTGAAGAAGGGGCAGGAGGTGAAGGTTGCGTACGCAAGCTATCCGGTGGAGAAATTCGGCACCTATCGCGGCAAGGTGCTGTCGATCTCGCCCGTCGCGTTCTCGGCGAAGGAACTGAACCTGCCCGGCGATGCGGCCGCGCCGCAGACCTACTTCAAGACCTGGGTCGAACTCGCCGACCGCACGCCGTCGTTCGACGGGCGGCCGTTGTCGCTGCGGGCCGGGATGATGCTGAAGGCGGACATCGTGCTGGAGCGGCGCAGCCTGCTCGAATGGCTGTTCGAGCCGTTGTACCGGATTCGCCAGCGCCTGTTCGGCGTGCCGGCCTGAGCCGATGGGCAATCGCGACACTCGCCGTCCCCGCGCGCGGCCGGGCACCGTGCGTCCGCTGTCGCGCTGGCTCGGCGCGACGCTGTTCGCATGCGCGGCCGCCGCGCACGCCGC
>NZ_JACFYV010000324.1:0-5170 GCF_016759955.1 Burkholderia sp. KCJ3K979 | reverse complement strand
CATCGCGGCGGCCGCCGCGATGTGCGCCTGCGCGAACGAATGCAACGTTCACCAGCATGCGCACGCGGGCGCGTGGGGCCGCACGTTACCGACGTCGGACGCGAAGGGCTTCTGGGGCGCGTTCGGGTGCTCGTGCTGGGCGGTCTGACATGACGACGCGCCCCGTCTACGGCACCCCCGCGTGGGTCCGCGTGCTGCTGTCGCAGCCGTGGGTCCTGCCGCTCGCGCGCCTCGCGCTGGTGTCCGCCTATCTGCTCGGCGGCGTCGCGAAGGCGCTCGACTTCCCCGGCGCGGTCGCGGAGCAGGCGCATTTCGGCCTGCAGCCGGCCGCGCTGTGGGCGGCCCTCGCGATCGCGGTCGAGATCGCGGGCTCGCTGTGCGTGGTGTTTCGCCGCTTCACGTGGCTCGGCGCCGGCAGTCTCGGCATGCTGACGCTCGTCGCGATGGTCGTGGCGAACGATTTCTGGAACCGTTCGGGCGCCGAACATTTCATGGCGCTCAACAGCTTTTTCGAGCATCTCGGGCTGATCGCGGCACTCGTGCTCGCGACCATGCTCGACGATGCGCGGCAATCGGCCGATGATGGCCGTTCCATTCGATGACGATGCAACAACCAGGAAATCCAGTGATGAAATCCGTTCGTTCCGTGCTGCTCGCCGCGATGCTCGCGGGCGGCCTCGCCGTTGCCCCCGTGACGTTCGCAAAACCGCCGGTGCCGCCCGCGGCGGTGCCGACGGTGGCGGTCGGTCCGCAGTACGACACGACGCACGTGTGCGTCGCCCCCGAAGACTTCGACCGCTTCACCGACAGCTTCGTCGCGACGTTCGGCGGCAAGAAGTCGAAGCAGGGCGTGTTCCAGGTCACGCCCACGCCGAGCCAGACGATGTCGCAACTGGTGCTCACGCCGGTCGGCACGATCTCGGTGTTCGGCTTCAAGACGCCGATCCCGTATCCGTTCTGCGCGGAGCGCACCGGTTATCTCGTGACCGACATGGACGTCGCGGTGAAGTCGGCGCGCGAGCACGGCGCCGACGTGATCGTCGACACGTTCCCCGACCCGATCGGCCGCGACGCGATCATCACGTGGGCAGGCGGCGTGAACATGCAACTGTACTGGCACACGCAGGCGCCGAATTACGACGCGCTGCAGACCATCCCCGAGAATCGCGTCTACGTGTCGCCGCAAAGCGTCCGCAAGTTCGTGCACGATTTCGTCAAGTTCTCGAAGGGCAAGGTGGTGTCCGACAACCCGAAGGCGCCCGGTATCGAAATCGGCCGGCCGGACGACACGTACCGCCGCATTCGCATCGAATCGGGCTTCGGCAAGATGACCGTGCTGGTGACCGACGGCCATCTGCCTTACCCGTTCGGCCGCGAGATGACCGGCTACGAAGTCGCCGATCTCGCCGCGACGCTGAAGCAGGCCGAAGCCGCGGGCGTGACGGTGCTGGTGCCGCCGTTCGAGTCGGACGGCCGCGACGCGGCGCTCGTGCAGTTCCCCGGCGGCTACGTCGCCGAAATCCACACGAGCGCGGCGCGATGAAGCACGAGGACACGATCCTTGCCGCAGTGGCCGGCTTCGTCGATACGCTGAGCTTCGTCGCGCTGTTCGGGCTGTTCACCGCGCACGTGACCGGCAACTTCGTGCTGATCGGCGCGGGCATCGCCGGCTTCGGCCAGGGCGTCGTGCTGAAGCTCAGTGTGTTTCCGGCGTTCGTGTGCGGCGTGATCGCGAGCAGCCTGATCGCGCGGTCGATGGCCGCGCGGCCCGCGTGGCAGGGCACGCGCGTGCTGCATACGGTGCAGGCCGTGCTGTTGCTCGGCTTCTGTGCGGCCGGCGTGTGGGCGACGCCCGTCACGCAGCCGGACAGCCAGGCGGCGCTCGTGGCCGGCATCGTCGGCACGTTCGCGATGGGCGTGCAGAACGCGCATCCGCGCGTGATCGCGCGCGCGGGCGGCGTGCCGAACACGGTGATGACCGGCAACGTCACGCAGGCGATCCTCGATGCCGTCGACATCCTGTCGCCCGGCACGGCGGACGGCGTGCGCGCCACCGCGCGCGCACGCTTCGCGAAGATGCTGCCGGCGATCGTCGCGTTCGCGCTCGGTGCGGCGGGCGGTGCGCTCGGATTCCGTTATGTCGGATTCCTCGCGTTGCTGGTGCCCGTCGGCGCGCTCGCGACGCTCGCGCTGTGCGCGGCGCAACCGGCCGGTGCCCCCACGCAGGAGCGCGCATGATCGAGCGACGGAGGCGACGCCGCGGCCGCCGCTTCGAGCGGGCCGCGCGCGTGTCGCTCGTCGCGGGGCTGCTGTTCGCGGGCGCCGACGCGGTGTGCGCGGAAACGGCAACTGCGTCGACTTCGACTTCGACGCAAGAACCGGCGCCGGCGTCGACCGCGTCATCGGCTTCGGCGCGGGCCTCGACGTGCACCGCCAAACGCCCGACAGTCTTGTTCAACCGCTGGCAGGAAGACTGGTCGGTGCTCGCGAATCCGTGCGTGCCGCGCGTGCCGCTCGACGGGCTGAAATACCTTCCCCTCGGCCACGATCCGTCCTCCTATCTGTCGCTCGGCGTGAACCTGCGGGAGCGTCTCGAGACCAACGACGCGCCGCTGTTCGGCATCGGCTCCGCGCAATCGGATACGTACCTGATCCAGCGCGTCGAAGTGCACGCCGATGCGCATCTCGGCCCGCACTGGCAGTTCTTCGCGCAGTTGCAGGACGCACGCGCGTTCGGCAAGAACACGGTGTCGCCGGTCGACAGGAACCCGCTCGATCTCGAACAGGCGTTCGCGACCTACACGGGCGCGCTCGGCGGCGGCACGCTCAAGTTCCGCGTCGGCCGGCAGGAGATGGCGTTCGACCTGCAGCGCTTCATCGCCGCGCGCGACGGCCCGAACGTGCGGCTGGCGTTCGATGCGGTGTGGGCCGACTACGAATACGGCAAGTGGCGCTTCATCGGCTATGCGACGCAGCCGGTGCAGAACCGCAACGCGTCCGATTTCGACGACGTGTCAAATCGCGATCTCACGTTCAGCGGCGTGCGCTTCGAGCGGCAGTCGGTCGGGCCGGGCGACCTGTCCGGCTACTGGTCGCGCTACAACCGCAGCAGCGCGCGTTTCCTCGACGCGAGCGGCCCCGAGCATCGCGACGTATGGGACGTTCGCTACGCGGGCACGCACGGGCGCTTCGACTGGGATCTCGAAACGATGCTGCAGACCGGCACGGTCGGCAACGCCACGATCGGCGCGTGGGCCGTCGGTTCGATCGCGGGCTACAGGCTCGACGCGCCATGGTCGCCGCGCATCGCGCTGCAGGTCGACGCGGCATCGGGCGACCGGCATCCGCACGACGGCCGCGTCGGCACCTTCAATCCGCTGTTTCCGAACGGCTATTACTTCACGCTGGCCGGCTATACGAGTTACGCGAACCTGATTCACGTGAAGCCGTCGGTGACGCTGAAACCGTCGGCGAACCTGTCGCTGCTCGGCGCGCTGGGTTTCCAGTGGCGCGAGACGACCGGCGACGCCGTCTATCAGCAGCCGAGCATCCCGGTGCCGGGCACGGCGGGCAAGGGCGGGTTGTGGACCGGCATGTACGTGCAACTGCGCGCGGACTGGACGATCGCCGCGAACCTGATCGGCGCGATCGAGGCCGTGCATTTCCAGGTCGGCGACGCGATCCGGCAGGCGGGCGGGCACAACGCGGATTACGTCGGCGTCGAGCTGAAGTACGGCTGGTGACGGCGGCGTGCGGCAACCCGCACGCGACATGAAAAAGGGCAGCCCCGCGAGGCTGCCCTTCGTTCGTCCGGGCCGGCGGCGTGGCCGGCCCGTTCGCGGTGATGGCGATGCCGTTACAGGTTCGGCGACAGCGCGAGCGCGTTCGTCAGGTCGCCCATCGGCTGCGCGCCGTTCGCCTTCAGCGCGTCGTCGCGCTGCTGCAGGCCCGCGAGGCGCGGCAGCGAGAAGCGGCGCGTGATGAAGCGCAGGATCGAACCCGTGTCGTACTGCGTGTGGTCGACGAAGCCCTTCTTCGCATACGGCGACACGATCAGCGCGGGAATGCGGGTGCCCGGGCCCCAGCGGTCGGCATTCGGCGGCGTCGCATGATCCCAGAAGCCGCCGTTTTCGTCGTACGTGACGACCACGACCATGTTCTTCCACTGCGGGCTGGCCTGCAGGTGCGCGATCACGTCGGCGATGTGCTGGTCGCCGGACGTGACGTCCGTGTAACCCGGGTGCTCGTTCAGGTTGCCTTGCGGCTTGTAGAACGTGACCTGCGGCAGCGTGCCCGCGTCGATCGCCTTGATGAACTCGGCGCCGTTCGCGCCGCCGTCGAGCAGGTGCTGCGCGCGGCTCGCGGTGCCCGGCGCCTGGTTCGCGAAGTAGTTGAACGGCTGGTGGTGCGGCTGGAAGTTCGGCGTCGACAGGTCGGCGCCGTAGATCACGTTCGACGTGCCGTTCTGGCTCGCCTGCAGCGCCTGGCCCCACGCGCCGGAATACCAGGCCCACGACACGCCCGCATTGGTCATCAGGTCGCCGATGTTGGTCGCCGTCTGCGGCGGCATCGTCGACGGATTGGCGGGGTCGGCGAGCAGCGGATCGCCGCCCGCGGCCGCCTTGTTGCCGCTCGGCTGATACGCCGGCTGCATCGTGTTGATGCCGTAGAAGTCGGGCGTGAGCGCGCCGTCGTTGACGAACTTCGGCGGGCCGCTCAGCGCGGACGCCGGCGAATTCGTCGCGACCTTCAGCGATTTGCCGTCGGCGTTCAGCACGGCGATCTTGCCGGCCGCCGGGCTCTTGTCGGCATTCGGGTAGTACGGCGCGCACGCGCAGATCAGGTACTGGTGGTTCAGGAACGAACCGCCGAACGCGCCCATGAAGAAGTTGTCGGCGAGCACGTACTGCTGCGCGATCTTCCACAGCGGCAGCTTCGACGGATCGGCCGTGTAGTGGCCCATCGTCAGGCCGCCCGCGTCGGTCCATGCGGCGTACATGTCGTTCTTGCCGCCGTTGATCTGCATCTGGTCCTGGTAGAAGCGGTGCACGATGTCGCGCGTCGCGATGCTCATCGACTGGTTGAAGCCTTTCGGATCGTCGATCGCGAACGGCGCGTTCGGCAGGTTCGCCGTCATCGCCTCGGTCACCGCCGGCGTGATGCCGGTCGC
>NZ_JACFYV010000323.1:0-5223 GCF_016759955.1 Burkholderia sp. KCJ3K979 | reverse complement strand
CGCGCTGCGCGGGACGCTGCCGCCGACCGCGAACGGCTACCGCGTGCTGGACCGCAAGCGCGTGTTCATCCCGCCGACGAGCCGCAACAACGCGGCCGTCACGTACTACACGGCGGTCGGCACGCTCGTCGAGCTGGCCGTGCACGAAGCGACCGGCAAGGTCGAACTGCTCACGCACCACTCGATCATGGAATGCGGCAACCAGATTTCGCCGCAGCTCGTGTCGGGCCAGTTGCAGGGCGGTCTCGCGATGGGCATCGGCCATGCGCTGCACGAGTACCTGCCGCTCTACGAGGACGGCCCCGGCAACGGTACGTGGAACTTCAACCGTTACCGGTTGCCGCGCGCGTCCGACGTCGCCGTCTGGACCCAAACGGGCGACGTGCTACCGCCGCTGTCCGAGACCGATCCGCCGAAGGGTGTCGCCGAAGTGGTGATGATCCCCGTCGTCGGCGCGATCGTGAACGGCATCGCGCACGCGATCGGCCATCGTTTCACCGACCTGCCGGTGACCCCGCAAAAGATTCAGGAGGTGCTCGCATGACGACCGCCCAAACCGCGGCTTCGGCCGCGAGCGCCAGCGCGGCAGCGACCGCCGCTTCCGCACCGACCGCGGCTTCGGCCGCCCCGGCGTCCGCTCCGGCTGCGCCGGCATCGGCATCGGCTGCCGTCGAGCGTCCGCTCGTCCGGTTCCAGCAGAAGCCGCTGTCGGTCAAGATCAACGGTAAGGCCGTCGGCCCGATGCAGGTGCCGGAAGGGCTGATGATGATCGAGTTCCTGCACGAGTACGTGGGCCTCACCGGCTCGCGGCTCGGCTGCGGGCAGGGCATCTGCCACGCGTGCGTCGTGATCGTCGACCAGCCGGACGGCACGAGCGAGGAAATGCGCACCTGCATTACCGGCGCGCACTTCTTCCACGGCCGTTCGATCCGCACGATCGAAGGCCACGCGAAGCGCAACGAAGCCGGCGAAGTGGTCGAGCTGTCGCCGATCCAGCAGAAATTCCTCGAGCATTTCAGCTTCCAGTGCGGCTATTGCACGCCGGGCTTCGTCAACGCGGCGACCGTGCTGATCGAACGCCTGAAGCGCGAGCCGGTCGCGAAGGCCGACGTGGAACGCACGATCACCGATGCGCTCGACGCGCACCTCTGCCGCTGCACGGGCTATGTCCGCTACTACGAAGCCGTCAAGGACGTGGTGCTGACGACGCCGGGACTCGTGAAGGACGCCGCATGAAACGCACACTCGCTCATCGTGTCGCGCGGGCCGCGGGCCTGCCCGCGCTCGCTGCGGCCTGCGCGCTGTTGCTCGCCGCCTGCGGCGGCCACGACGCGCCGGCGTCGAATGCGGCGTCCGGCGCGCCCGGCGCCGACCCGATCGCGCGCGGCCGCTATCTCGTCAAGGCCGCCGACTGCGCGGCGTGCCACACCGCGAAGGACGGCGCGCCGTTCGCCGGCGGCGCGGCGCTCGAATCGCCGTTCGGCACGTTCTACGGCTCGAACATCACGCCCGACAAGGATCACGGGATCGGCAACTGGAGCGCGGACGACTTCTACGCCGCGCTGCATGACGGCAAGGCGCCGGGCAAGCGCCTGTATCCGTCGATGCCGTACACGTCGTACCGGCAGATCACGCGCGCCGACGCCGACGCGATGTACGCGTACCTGATGACGGTCAGGCCGGTCGCGCAGGAAAACCGCGCGCACGACCTGAAGTTCCCGTACAACCTGCGCTTCGGCATGGTGTTCTGGGACATGCTGTTCCTGAAGGACAGCCTGCCGGATGCGTCGACCGGACAATCCGCGGACTGGCAGCGCGGCCGCTATCTCGCCGGCGCGCTCGGCCACTGCGCGGAATGCCACACGCCGCGCGCGTTCACGGGCCAGCTCGATGGCGCGAAGCCGTTCGCGGGCGCCGCGCTCGGCCGCGTGGCCGCGCCCGACATCACGCCGGCCGGCCTGGCCGCGCGCGGCTGGACGGGCACCGATCTGCAGACGTTCTTCGGCGTCGGCATCGCACCGCAAGGCTCGGCGTTCGGCGAGATGTATCCGGTCGTGCACCTGAGCACGCAGTACCTGACGAAGGACGACTTGCGCGGGCTGTCGACGTACCTGCTCGGCGATACGCCGCCCGCGCCGCAACCGGTGAAGCCGGTGTCCGCCGACGCCGCGCAACTGGCCGCCGGCCGCTCGGTGTATCTCGCGGTATGTGCGGGCTGTCACGGCTTCAACGGCGAGGGCAAGCCGCACGTGGCGGTGTCGATGAACGGCAACTCGACGGTGCGTCAGGCCGACTCGCGCAACCTGCTGGTCGCGATGCTCGACGGTATCGACGAGCAGAAGTTCGCCGGTTTCGAAAACCTGCAGCCGATGCCGGGTTTCGCGAAAACGTTGAGCGATGACGAACTCGCGCAACTCGCGAACTACCTGCGGGCGACGTGGGGCGGCCAGCCCGCGAACGTCACGCCGGCCGACGTGAAGGCAATGCGTTGAGTCGTGCCGTGGGGTAGAGCGTCGCGCGCGAGCGGCCGGCTTCCGGTGCTCGCGCGCGATTTCGTCGCCTCACTTTCCTCGCGGCGGCGCGTCAGTAGCCGCCACCACCCCCTCCACCTCCGCTGCCTCCGGAGCCGCCATACCGGCTCATGCCCGGCCCTTGCGACGTACCGCTGCCCGACGACGTACAGCCCGCCGACAGCAGGAGCACCAGCGCCGCGATCAGCGCCGCAACCAACGTTGCCGATTTCATTGCGATCTCCTTGCCGCGCGCAGGCGACAGGAAAGGCGGTTCGCGTGAACCGCGCGTCTGCGCGATGAGAAGACGTTTCGGCGGGGCGTTTATTCCATGCTTTTTGCGTATCGCCGCGGCAGCGCCTGGATCAACGATAGACGAGATCGGCGCGGCGGTTTTGCGCCCATGCCTCCTCGTCGTGGCCGAGCGCGACGGGCTTTTCCTTGCCGAGACTGACGGCCTCGAGTTGCGTCGCCGGCACGCCGAGCGTTTCCAGTGTGCTCGCCACGGCCTGCGAGCGGCGCTGGCCGAGCGCGAGGTTGTATTCGGACGTGCCGCGCTCGTCGGTGTTGCCCTGGATCAGCACGCGCCGCGCCGGATGGCTGCGCAGGTAGTCGGCGTGCGCCTGCAGCAGCGACTGGAATTCGGGCTTCACCGAGTACTGGTCGAAGTCGAAGTAGATGCTGCGCTTGGCGAGCGGGCTGTTCGGATTGTTCAGATCGTCGGCCGTCACCGTCGCGACGGTTTCGCTCGAAGGCTCCGGCGCCGCGGCGGCATTCTCGGGCGTTTTCGCCGCGTGGTGGCAACCGGCCAGCAGGACGAAAGTTGCCAGGACCGCGATTCGGTTCATTTTGCTCATCGTTCTTCTCCAGCGGTTGACTGCGTTGAAAGCGGGGCGCGTGCCATTCGCACGCAACCGTCCGGCCGCCATGGCGCGAAAGGTCCGGCTCCGTTGCCGTGATGCAGGCTCGTAAGCCGGTGGTGCGCCAAATGAAAGAATGTTGCGACCGGAACGCCGGATCGAGGCGTCGCTGCAAACAGATTAGGAAAAATGTCACAACGTGCCCAGTTTCTCCGCATTTTTTGCGCAAACGCGACAGTCGGGAGGCATTCTTGCTTGCGCCGGCGGTGCGCGGCAAGCGACGCCTGCCACAGCGAAAAAGGCCGCGCACGGGGCGCGGCCTTGTCGTTGCCGGTCATGGCGATCGGGTGATGCGGGAAGCATTCGCCGGATACAGTCGGTCGACCGCGTGACGCCGCGGCGCACGCCGTATCGTCAGAACTTGTGCCGAAGCCCCAGTGCGACGACGACCTGCTTGCTGTTCGCGGAAGGCGTCAAGGTCCAGACGGTCGCGTTGAACGCCGGATTGCCGTTGCCGCCGCTCACGCTCTGGTAAGTGCCTTCGAGATACGCGTCCGTGCGCTTCGACAGCACGTAGCCGGCCTGCGCGACGACCTGGTTCCATTTCGGGCGCGTCTGGCCCGTGCGGGTGTCGAAGCGGCCCATCGTGTACGTGTACGCGGCGGCGACGCTCAGCGCGCGCGTGACGAAGTAGCGTCCGTCGATCGAGAAGTTGTCGAACACCAGCGATTCGCCCTTCAGCGGCGCGATGTTGCCGCCCTGGAGCACGCCCGTCACGCCGTCGGTGGCGGAATGCGACCACGCGGCGCCGACCGAGTGCGGGCCGAACGCATAACGGCCGGCCATCGCCCAGATCTGCTGGTTGCCGCCCGTGATCGTCGCCGAGCCGTCGACCGTGCTCAGTGCGCCGTCCGGGTTCGGCGCGTTGCGGTCGCGGCTGATCTTCAGGTAGCCGGCGCCGAGCTTCACCGGCCCGTTCTCGTACGACACCCCCGTGCTCCACACCGCATTGTTGGAGAACTGGCCGGCCGCGTTCGAGAAGCCGACCATCGCGCCGAATCTCAACCCGCGAACCGTCGGGCTCGCGTACTTCACGGCGTTGTTGATGCGCAGGTTGCGGTTCGAATCGTCGTTGTCGTACGGGTGGACCGCGAGATTGCCGCCCCAGCCGGGGCCGGACGCGCCGAGCGGCGTCACGTAATCGAGGATCTGGTCGTACTGGCGTCCGAAGGACAGCGTGCCGGCCGTCTGCGAACTCACGCCGACCCACGCCTGGCGGCCGAACAGGTCGACGCCTTTCTGCGACAGCTTGCCGGTGGTGCCCGAGAAGCCGTTTTCGAGCGCGAAGACCGCAGCCATTCCGCCGCCGAGATCCTCGCGGCCGCGCAGCCCCCAGCGCGACGCGTTCAGTGCGCCGCTCGTCATCGCGACGCTGCCGCCGCCGGGCGAGCCGGCACCGCGCGTGCGCTGGTTGGTCGAGTAGGTGATCGACGTGTCGATCAGGCCGTACAGCGTCACGCTGCTCTGGGCATGCGCGACATCCGGCACGAAGCTGCTCAGGCAGGCGGCAATGACGGTCCCCGCGACGCGTGCGCCGGCATGCTGGTTCATTTGGCAGGAATGCATAGGAGTTTGTCGTTGGTCCGGCCTCGCGGCCGATGGGTCGAGCGGCCATTATTGGAGATCGTGCGGCGGTCGATTAAGGCGTTGCACAGGAAAGGTCCTCTGCGGAATCGGTCGGAATCGCGGGGGTGTCGATGGCTGGGAGGCGGTCGGGAAGGGGAGGCGGGTGCGGCGTACGGTTCGGCGAGCCATCGCGCGACGATGGTGTGCCGAACGTCTAGCGGCGGGCG
>NZ_JACFYV010000322.1:0-5283 GCF_016759955.1 Burkholderia sp. KCJ3K979 | reverse complement strand
CCGTCACGGCTGCCGCCCGGCTTGCCGCTCCAGCCGCCGCCATTGCCGCCGCCGTAGCTGCGGCCATTGCCGTTGCCGCCATGACCGCCGCCCGGCTTGCCGCCGAAACGGCGACCGCCGTTACCGCCGCCCGGACGGCCGCGACCACCGGTGCCGCCGTTACGCGGGGGCGACTTGCGCGGCTCGAAACCTTCGATCACGTTGACCGGCAGCGGCGAGCGCACGAAGCGCTCGATGCGCTTGAGCGCGCCTTGCTCGGCGTGGTGCACGAGGCTCACCGCGATACCCGAACGGCCCGCGCGGCCGGTACGACCGATACGGTGCACGTAGTCTTCCGCGAACTTCGGCAGGTCGTAGTTGAACACGTGCGTGATGCCCGGGATGTCGATGCCGCGTGCCGCGACGTCGGTGGCAACCAGCACGCGCACACGGCGCTCGCGCAGCGCACGGATCGTGCGGTTGCGCGCGCCCTGCGGCAGATCGCCGTGCAGCGCGGCCGACTCGAAGCCTGCGTCGGCGAGACGGCCGGCGAGCTGGTCGGCGTCGATCTTGGTCGCCGTGAAGATGATCGCCTGGTCGAGCGCGTCGTCGCGCAGCAGGTGATCGAGCAGGCGATCCTTGTGATCGCGGTCGTCGACGTAATGGACGGTCTGCGCGATGTTCGCGCGCGATTCGAGGCGCTGCTGGATCTCGATCCGTTCCGGATCCTTCAGCAGGCGGCTCGTCAGCGAACCGATCTTGCCGTCGAGCGTGGCCGAGAACAGCATCGTCTGGCGCGATTCCGGCGTGGCGGCGACGATCGTTTCGATGTCTTCGATGAAGCCCATGTCGAGCATGCGGTCGGCTTCGTCGAGCACGAGCATCTTCAGTTCGGACAGGTCGATACGGCCGCGCTCGAGGTGATCGAGCAGCCGGCCCGGCGTGGCAACTAGGATTTCCGGGTTCTTCGCGAGCAGCATCAGCTGCTGGCCGTAGGCGACGCCGCCCAGGATGCTGACCGTGCGCAGGCGCTTCAGGTGCTTGCCGTACGTCGATGCGGCCGTCGTGACCTGCATCGCGAGTTCACGGGTCGGGGTCAGCACGAGCAGGCCCGGGCGGGCGACGGGTTGCGGGCGGCGCACGCGGCGGTCGCCCTGGTTCGGTTCACGCGGCGCGCGCGGCTGCTGCGCCTGCGTCTTCTGGAGCTGCGCGAAACGTTCGATCGCGGGCAGCATGAATGCGGCCGTCTTGCCCGAACCGGTCGGGCTCGACACCAGCAGGTCGCGGCCGGCGATGCCGGCCGGAATCGCGCGCTGCTGGACCGGCGTCGGCTTCACGTAGCCGGCGGCCTGCAGCGCGGAGACGATCTCCGGCGACAACCCGAGCGACGCGAAGCTCGGCTCGTCCGACGCCGGTTCGACCGCGGCCGGTGCGGCGGCGTCGTCGAGACCGAGCGCCTGGTCGGCGATCGCGTTGAGCGGGCTGGAGTTGATGCTCGAAGTCATAACAATCCTTGAAACACAGTGGGTGAAACGTCGGCGCCAATCGCGCATACCCAAGTCGTCGGATTCAGCGAGCAAATCGGGAAACGGGTGCAATCCGCCGAACCGTCGGCGGATGAGGCATTAGAAGCTGTTTTGGGTGCGGCGCGCTTCAGGAGCGGGGCCGCCAGCCTAGTTGACGACCGCAAGGGTCGAAGCAGGAGGGGACAGGTTCTAAACCGGATTGGAGCTTAACGCTACGAGGCGTCGGGCCGGAACGGCTTGCGAGCCGAGCGCGGGAGGTGACGCAGGCCGCATTATAAAGAAATTTGCTGCGCTGCGCCACTGATTTGATTGCCGATTGCGGCGGCGTCGATTCCGTCAGGACGCCGTGCCGTTTTTCAGCGATTCGACGAGTTCGATGTACTGCTGCTTCGCCGCATCCTGCGACGTACCCTTCAGCGCTTCCCAGGCATCGTACTTGTATTTGCCGACGATGTCGGTGAAGCCCGGCTTGTCGCCGTGCGCATCGCCGTCGGTCGCCTGCTTGAAGAGCGCGTACAGGCGCAGCAGGGTCAGGTTGCCCGGCCGTTCCGTCAGTTGCTTGACGTCGATCTGGGCCTGGTCGAATTGGGCGGTGAGTTCGCTCATCGGGTGTCTCCGTAAGGGTTTCAGATCGGCCGATCTTAACAAGCGGGCCGTCGCGCGGGGTCGAGCGATCCTTCCAAACCGCCGCCGGCGCCGCCCGCGCGCACAGATCGGGCCCGATCGCCCGTGGGAGCGGGGCGGCGCATTACAATGTCGGCCATGACGCAAACAGTGCTCCTCGCCATCGATACGTCGACCGAATACTGCTCGGTCGCGCTGCTGCGCTCGGCCTCGGCCGATGACGCCGTTTCCACCCCGCAAACCTGGGTCCGCCACGAGCCGACGGGCGCCGTGTCGAGCACGCGCGTGCTGCCGGCGATCCAGGAACTCTTCGCCGAATCCGGGCTGACGCTCGCCGACTGCGACGCGATCGCGTTCGGCGCGGGCCCTGGCTCGTTCACGGGCCTGCGTACCGCGACGGGCATCACCCAGGGCCTCGCGTTCGGTGCAGGGCTGCCGGTCGTGCCGATCGGCACGCTGCTCGCGTGCGCCGAGCATGCGCGGCTGCGCGCGCCCGGCACGACTCGCGTGCTCGCCGCGCTCGACGCGCGGATGGACGAAGCCTACTGGGCGGATTTCGAATGGGACGACGGCGCCGGTGACTGGCGTACGCTACATCCGGCGTCGCTCGACGCGCCGGGCGCCATCGGCGTACCCGATGCGCCGTTCACGCTCGCCGGCAATGCGGCCGCGGCGTTCGGCGCGCAGTTGCCGGCCGCCGCGCGGGCGGCCGCGATCGACGGCGAGGCGCTGCCGCATGCGCTGGCGGTCGCGCATGCCGCGCTGCGCGCGTTCCGCGCCGGGCGGGCGGTGCCGGCCGATCAGGCCGCGCCCGAATACGTGCGTGACAAGGTCGCGCAGACCACCGCCGAGCGCATCGCGGCACGGGCCGCGCAGACGGGCGGAGCGAAGGGATGACGGGGGTCCTGCTGAGCGACCGCTATCTGGCGCCGATGACGGACGCCGACCTCGACGAAGTCGTCGCGATCGAGCACGTCGCGTACGAATTTCCGTGGAGCCGCGGCAATTTCGAGGATTCGTTGCGCAACGGCTATCTGGGCGTGTGCCTGCGGCACGTGACCGGGTCGCTCGTCGGCTATTGCGTGCTGATGCCCGTGGTCGACGAGATGCATCTGCTGAACCTGTGCGTCGCGCCGACCGCACAGCATGCGGGCGCCGGCCTCGCGCTGCTGCGCGAGGCGGTGCGCATTTCTCGCGCGGAGGGGCTCGACGGCGTGCTGCTCGAAGTGCGGCCGTCCAATCCGCGCGCGATTCATCTGTACGAGCGCTTCGGTTTCGTGACGATCGGCCGGCGCAAGAACTACTATCCGGCGAAGCATCGCAGCCGGGAGGACGCGATCGTGATGCGTCTGACGCTGAACAAGGACGAGGGGGACGCGCATGGCGTGGGGTGAAGCGGCGCTCGAGGAACTGGGCCTCGCGCAGATCTGGGTGCGGCGCGGGCAGCGCGCGGACGAAGGCGCGGCAGCCGACGCGCCTGCCGTCGCGCAAACCGCGGCGCCCGACGACGGTACCGCCGTCGCCGCCGAGCGGCCGGTGCGTGCAGCGCATGCGCCGGCACAGGGCGACAGGCCGACGGCCGTCGCGCGTGGCGCTGCCGATGGTTTGCCGGCTCGCGAGTCGCGGGCGCCGGCGCACGGTGTAGTCGACGGCGATCGTCCGTCCGCGCAGGCTGCATCGATCACATCGCCCGCATCGACCGATACGATGCCGCCGAAGGATGAGGCACCGCCGGCGGGAGACGACGATTTCGCGTGGTTCGACGCGGCGCCGCCGGGCGAATCCGTGCCCGTGCCGGCCGCCGAATCGCGCCCCGCCGGCACACCGGTCGCCGTGCTCGACTGGGATGCGCTGGCCGCGCGCGTGGCCGACTGCACGCTGTGCCGTCTGTGCGAGAAGCGGACCAACACCGTATTCGGCGTCGGCGATCGCGAAGCGGACTGGATGCTGATCGGCGAAGCGCCGGGCGAGAACGAGGACAAGCAGGGCGAGCCGTTCGTCGGCCAGGCCGGCAAGCTGCTCGACAACATGCTGCAGTCGCTCGCGCTCAAGCGTGGCGACAACGTGTACATCGCGAACGTGATCAAGTGCCGGCCGCCCGGCAACCGCAACCCGGAGCCGGACGAGGTCGCGAGCTGCGAGCCGTATCTGCAGCGCCAGGTCGCGCTCGTGAAGCCGAAGCTGATCGTCGCGCTCGGCCGTTTTGCCGCACAGACGCTGCTGAAGACGGACGCAAGCATCGCGTCGCTGCGCGGTCGCGTGCATGCGTACGAGGGTGTGCCGGTGATCGTCACCTATCACCCGGCGTACCTGTTGCGCAGCCTGCAGGACAAGTCGAAGGCGTGGGCCGACCTGTGCCTCGCGCGCGACACGTTCAAGCGTGCGGAAAGCGCCGACACGAACGGCCCGGCCGGGCCATGACGACCGGCGCGGCGGTCGCGTTCGTCGATACGCTGCATGACGCCGCGGTGCGCGATCTGGGCTGGCTGCTCGCCAGCCCGAGCCTGCTTACCGCGGTACCGGGCGCGCCGCTCGCGCGCCCATGGCCGGATGCAACGGGCCAAGCGGCCGTCGAAGCGTGGCTCGCCGCGCTCGATGCGCAGCCCGGGCCGCTGCATCGCGCGCTCGACGGGTTTCGGCCGACCCGGCTCGGCCGCTACGCCGAATGCCTGCTCGAGTACTTTCTGACGCACGGGCCGTCGCTGCGGCTCGTCGCGGCCAATCTGCCGCTGCGCAGCAACGGCCGCACGCTAGGCGAAGTCGATTTTCTCGTCGATACGCCCGACGGCCGACGCCTGCACTGGGAACTCGCGGTGAAGTGCTATCTGTGCGCGCCGGTCCGCGACGGCGCATCGCTCGCCGACTTCGTCGGCCCCAATCTCGTCGATCGGTTCGACCGCAAGCGCAGCCGGCTGCTCGACCACCAGTTGCGGCTCGGCGAACACGACGGCTTTGCCCGGCTCGGCTACGGCGCCCCGGCCGACGCGCAGATGTTCATCAAGGGCTGGCTGTTCCATCCGTACGGCGCGCCGGTGCCGCCGGTGTCCGTCGAAATCGCGCCGGATCATCCGCGCGGTTTCTGGCTGACGCACGGGCAGTGGCCGGCATGGGCGGCCGCGCAGCGTGACGGCGCGGCATGGAGCGTATTACCGAG
>NZ_JACFYV010000321.1:0-5311 GCF_016759955.1 Burkholderia sp. KCJ3K979 | reverse complement strand
CGCGGTCCGGCCGCGTGCGACGGGTGCCCCGAAACCATCGCTGCCCGCCTGCGGGAGTCGGACTACCGGTTCCGGGTGATCTACGTGGGGCCGGCGGAACCGCTCAAGATCACGCCCGCGGCGCTGGCCGGTGCGGCGCTCTATGTGCAGCCGGGCGGCGGCCAGGACATTCCAGGCGCGGCAGCCAGCATCGGCCGACATGCAATCAGGGCCGTGCGCCAGTACGTCGCGAACGGCGGCCGATACCTGGGGCTCTGCATGGGCGCGTACCTGGCCGGCGCGCAGGGTTTCGGGCTGGTTGCCGGCGATATCGACTCCGAGGTCGACCGGCCGGGTTCGACGCTGCACGGCATCGCCGACACGGTGACGCCGGTCGTCTGGCGCGGGAAAAAGCGTTGGATCTACTACCAGGACGGCGCGAGGCTGCCGGTCGCGCCGCTCGGCTCCGGCGGGATCGTGCTGGCGATCTACCCGAACAAGGACATCGCGGCCGCCACGTACCGCTATGGCAAAGGGCGTGTCGGCCTTGCCGGCCCGCATCCCGAAGCCGATGAAAGCTGGTATCGCGAGAATGGGCTCAAGAACCCGGACGGCGTGGCGCCGGACATGGCCTACGACCTGATCAACGCGACGATGAAGCCGTAGCGAAGCGGCCGTGGCGCGCGGCTTATTTTCGTTTGGCTCGGTATGCGTCGAGGTTTTTCCGTGCCTGCGCGCGGATCGCGCGCTGCATGAAGGGCGTCCAGCCGAGCAGCGCGCCTTTCATCCCGAGCGCCTGACGCGCCCAGCGCCACAGGTCGAAATGGTCGCGATGCTCGACGATGCGTCCGTCGCGAAACCGGAAGCGGGCGTCGATCCGGTTGACCACCCTTCGTCCGGTCGCGGCGAACCGGTATTGCGCGCTCCACTTCGCGCGCCCGGCCTGGTCGTCCGCGGCGACTTCGCCGAACGTCAGCGAGAACTCCTGGGCCCGCGCGACCAGCATTCGCCACATGTCGCGCGCGAGTTCGCCGCGCAGCTCGCCGAACGCGGGATCGCTGAACACGATGTCGTCGGCGTAGCACGCGAGCATCGCGTCGATGTCGCGCTGCTGGAAGGCCGTGTAGAAGCGCTGGATCAACTCGGTGTTCGAATGGGGCATGTTGGGCGTAACGGGCAGGGAGGGCGGACGGTCGAAATGTCGATCGGGGCAGTGGCGGCGGGCAGCGCGAACCGGTGCCCGCACCCGTGACTTCGGGCGTGGCTGGCTCGCCGCCGGATGATGATACGCGTCAGCGCGCCGCCATCGCGACGTCCTGATTGCCGCGGCCCGTCACCAGACAGCCCGACATGAAGGCCTCGCTCTGGCTGCCGGCGGCGGCTTCGCCGAAGCCGCGACCGAGCGCGTCGGCCTTCACCTGCGCGGCGCCTTGCTCGCACGCGAGCGGGCTGGCGTCGCGGCCCTGCGCGTGCAGGATCGCGCGATCGCCGATGAGATACGCCAGCAGGGCAAAAACAGCGATATGGACGGCTCGTCTCATGGTTCGTCTCCTCGTCGCCCAAGCGTACGCGGACACGTTCGGCGAAGCACTTGGGGCTTCCCCCGGTAAACGTCTGCTGAAAGCGGTGGCGGAGCAGGGCGATCCCGTCCTGTTTTTACTTCGCCGTTCGACGGGCGGGCAATGCGCGGGAGTTTGACGAATGTCAGGGTGCGGGCAGGCGGCGGCGGTCACGCGACCGTTCAAGGCGATAGCATGAATGCATGATTTGACGGAACGCGACGCGAGGTCGATGCGTCAGGTCCGGCAAGCACGCAGGTGTTGAATATCGCTGTCGAAATAGTGAGGAATCCAAATGTTGAACGTCTCTTCCGTGCTGATCAGTCTTGCCCCGATGTGGGCCATCCTGCTGCTGGCGTCTTCGGCGGCCGCCTATTTCGTGTTCTGGCGCAAGGCCATCGACTGAGCGTCGCGCGACAGCGTGCGCACCATGCGCACGCACGACCCGCCGCTCCCGTTATTGCACCGCCGTCACCGGTACGTTCGAAATCCGCACCAGCCGGGCCATCACGCTGCGCCGGAACACCGCCATCAACGTATGCAGCGGATCATGCCGCGGCGCGACCACCACGATTTCGTCGCAGCCGGTTTCGGTTGCCACGGCCGCGATCATGTCGGCCACCGGGCCGACCTTCATCACGACGGTGTATTGGACGCCGGCCTCCTTCAGAATCCGCTCCGCCATCGCCAGATCACCGGCCGCGAATTTTTCTTCGATCGCACGCAACCGCGACAGCGGGTGCCAGGCCTCGAGCCGCGTCGATTCGAGCGGCGCCTGTACGTTGATCAGCACGACCTCCGACGCGCAGCGCTCGCGATACAGAAACGTCGCATGGCGAACCGCCTGAAGCGAGCGCGGCGAATGACCGACCGGAACCAGCAGCTTGAGCATGGACGATGAACCCGGAAACGAAGTGCTTCCAGCGTAGCGGGCGGCCGCGCGAAACGATCTAAAGAGATCGGCTGGCCGCATAAAAATGTCGTCAACACGCGCGGTCCCGTGGTGCGCCGATTAAAAATATAAGAAATTTAAGTTTATGCGCATAAACGATTTCATCCAGCGTGACGGTCTGGGCAGTTCGGCACGGGGCACCCGGATTTAGTCGGATCTTCAATGAATCGCGACCGAAAATATCGGAGGTCGAGTATCCGGCGTCACGTAGAGTAGAGCATCGGCCGCGGCGCGGCGGCCTCCCGGCGGGCAGGGGAGCAAGCGCCGTCAAGCGGCCCGCCATTCCGACTCCAGGAGACCCCGCATGCCGCACGGCGCCCCGCAGTTTCTCGCTCCCGCTTCCATTTCCGTCGATCCGATCGTGCGCCTGTCGGCCGGCGAACTCTCGTCGGCGATCCGCAGCAAGGCGGTTTCGTGCGTCGAGACGATGCGTGCGTATCTCGATCACATCGAGCGCGTGAACGGCGCGGTCAACGCGATCGTCGCGCTGCGCGACCGCGATGCGCTGCTGGCGGAAGCCGCGGAAAAGGACGCGGAACTGGCGCGCGGCGAATACCGCGGCTGGCTGCACGGGATGCCGCAGGCGCCGAAGGATCTGGCGATGACGAAGGGACTGCGCACGACCTACGGTTCGCCGATCTTCCGCGAGAACGTGCCGCAGGCCGATTCCGTCGGCGTCGCGCGGATGCGTGCGGCCGGCGCGATCTTCATCGGCAAGACCAATACACCCGAGTTCGGGCTCGGTTCGCACACGTTCAACGAGGTCTACGGCGCGACGCGCAACCCGTACGACCTGACGAAGAGCGCGGGCGGCAGCAGCGGCGGCACGGCGGCGGCGCTCGCGTCGCGGATGCTGCCGGTGGCGGACGGCAGCGATTTCGGCGGGTCGCTGCGCAATCCGGCCGCGTTCTGCAACATCGTCGGCTTCCGTCCGTCGCAGGGCCGCGTGCCGCGCTGGCCGGGCGTCGACGTGTTCGTGCAGCAGCTCGGCATCGAAGGGCCGATGGGCCGCACCGTCGGCGACGTCGCGCAACTGCTCGCGATCCAGGCCGGCTACGACCGCAACGATCCGCTGTCGCTCGCGGAAGATCCGGCGGTGTTCGCGCAGCCGCTCGACGCGGACCTGCGTGGCAAGCGCATCGCGTGGGTCGGCGACTGGAACGGCTATCTCGCGACCGAGGCCGGCGTGCTCGCGCAGTGCGAACACGGTCTGGCGACGCTGCGCGAGATCGGCTGCGACGTCGATGCCGCGCTGCCGGCGTTCGCGCCCGACCGGATCTGGCGTTTGTGGCTCACGCACCGGCACCTGCTGTCGGGCGGCGGGCTGCTCGCGCACTATCGCGACCCGGCGCGCCGCGCGCTGCTGAAGCCCGAGGCGATCTACGAGGTCGAAGGGCTGCTCGCGCTGCAGGGCGCGGCCGTGTTCGATGCGAGCGTCGAACGGACCGCATGGCATCAGGCGGTGCTGAGCTTCTTCGACCGCTACGACTTCATCGCGGCGCCGACCGCGCAGGTGTTTCCGTTCGACGTCGAGCAGCGCTGGCCGAAGGAGATCGCGGGCCGTGCGATGGACACGTACCACCGCTGGATGGAAACGGTCGTGCCGTGGACGCTGGCCGGCTGCCCGGTGATCAACGTGCCGGTCGGCTTCAACGACGCAGGGTTGCCGATGGGGATGCAACTGATCGGGCGCCCGCGCGCCGATCTCGCCGTGCTGCAGCTCGCGCACGGTTACGAGCAGGCGGCCGACTGGGTGGCGCGGCGCGTGCCGGCGTGGATGGCGGCGTGATGGCGCGGCCGGCAGGCGGGTGGTAAACGGTAGCCGCCGGTAGTCGGTAGCCGGCAGCCGGGCGACGAAACGGGCGGCGACGGCTGCCCGTTTCGTTTTGCATCGCTCGACGCGAAGCGCGCCGGCGGATGCGTTTCATCGCGTCGCGGGCGCGGGCCGCAGCCGGCGCCCATTGATGCAACCCGAGAAAGAATCGCGATGCGTGCCCGACATCGCGCGGCAAACGTGCGCGAATCTGCGCGACGGGGTGCGTCGGTCGCCGAATTGCAAGCAGCGGCGCGGCCTGATTTCGTTTCGATGTGTTTCAGTCGTTGCGGCGGCGCGCGACGCGCTTCGACAATATCGCCTCAACACAATTCGGGCACGAGGGAAACACATGAAGCACATTCGCGCGACGGGCCGGCATCTGGCCTCGGCAGGCATCGCGTTCGGCCTCCTGGTGAGCGGTGCCGCGCACGCGCAGCTCGACCTGCAGTCGATCGGCGCGTCGCTGCTCGGCGGCGGGCAGCAGCAGGCGGCGCCTGCGCAGGGCGGTGTCGCGCAGTTGCTGCAGGCCTATGTCGGTGCGAACCAGCAGGTGCTGAACGGCCAGTCGTCGCTCGCGTCGGCGATGGGGCTGACCGGGGCGGCCGGGCAGGCGCAACAGGCCGCGAGCCAGTTGTCCGGCGGCGATGCGCTGTCGCCGGCCACGCTGTCGCAGATGGGCGGCGCGCAGCAATCGGTGTCGCAGGCGCTCGGCCAGGCGTTCGCGAGCGGCGGCGCCACGCACGGCCCGATCGACAAGCAGGCGTTCAGCAACGGCCTCGCGTCGCTCGGCCAGGGGCTCACGCAGTATTCGCAACTGCAGTCGGGGCTCGGTAGTCTCGGCTCGACGAGCGCCGCGTCGCTGCTGCAATCGGGCCTGAATCCGCAGAGCATGCAGGCCGCGTCGTATATCGCGCAAAGCGCGCCGGGCCAGTTGCAGTCGCTTGCCGCGACGCTACCGGCGGCACCGAAATGCCCTGACTCGTCGCGAACTGTACGGCCTGGCCG
>NZ_JACFYV010000320.1:0-5344 GCF_016759955.1 Burkholderia sp. KCJ3K979 | reverse complement strand
AGCTATTAGCCGAGGACAGGCCCGTCGAGGTCGAGGTCGACAAGGACGTGATCGAGCTGTTGGCCGACGACAGGCCGGTCGAGGTCGAAGTCGACAGCGAAGTGATCGAACTGTTAGCCGACGACAGGCCGGTCGAGGTCGAAGTCGACAGCGAGGTGATCGAGCTGTTGGCCGAGGACAAGCCCGTCGAAGTCGAGGTCGAGAGCGAGGTGATCGAGCTATTAGCCGAGGACAGACCCGTCGAGGTCGACGTGGACAGCGAATCGATCGAGCTGTTAGCCGAGGACAGACCCGTCGAGGTCGAGGTCGACAGCGAAGTGATCGAACTGTTGGCCGACGACAGACCCGTCGAGGTCGAAGTCGAGAGCGACGTGATCGAGCTGTTAGCCGACGAGAGGCCGGTCGAGGTCGACGTGGACAGCGAATCGATCGAGCTGTTGGCCGACGACAGGCCAGTCGAGGTCGAGGTCGACAGCGAAGTGATCGAGCTGTTGGCCGACGACAGACCCGTCGAAGTCGAGGTCGAGAGCGAAGTGATCGAGCTGTTAGCGGACGACAGGCCGGTCGAGGTCGAGGTCGACAGCGACGTGATCGAGCTGTTAGCCGAGGACAGGCCGGTCGAGGTCGAGGTCGAGAGCGAAGTGATCGAGCTGTTAGCGGACGACAGGCCGGTCGAGGTCGAGGTCGACAGCGACGTGATCGAGCTGTTAGCCGACGACAAGCCCGTCGAAGTCGAGGTCGAGAGCGACGTGATGGAGCTGTTAGCCGACGACAGGCCGGTCGAGGTCGAAGTCGACAACGAAGTGATCGAGCTGTTAGCCGAGGACAGGCCCGTCGAGGTCGAGGTCGACAAGGACGTGATCGAGCTGTTGGCCGATGAGAGGCCCGTCGAAGTCGAAGTCGAGAGCGAGGTGATCGAGCTGTTGGCGGACGACAGGCCGGTCGAGGTCGAGGTCGACAGCGAAGTGATCGAGCTGTTAGCCGAGGACAGGCCAGTCGAAGTCGAAGTCGACAGCGAGGTGACTGAGCTGTTGGTGGAGCTCAGGCCTGTGGACAGCGACGAAATGGCGCTGGTCGCAGTACCGACCTGCTGGGCGACCGAATAAAGCTGGCTGCCGTTGATCGCATCGGTACTCGTCGAGGTGACTTGGCCTGCGGCGACGTTGGTGATTTGTCGTTCGTTGCCGGCGCTGCCCACGCTTACGGTGCCGACCGGCGCAGAGCCAGCGAATCCGCCGAACGTCACGCCGCCGACAGTTGCGCTGCTCGTGCCGACGGCCGGGGTGGTGGCCTTCGAGTTGGCACCGAGCGCGACGGAATTGTTCGTGCTGGCGGTGGAGCCGATGCCAAGCGCGACCGCATCGTTCCCGCTGGAGACGGCGCCGGAGCCGATGGCGACGGCGTCGGTACCCGTCGCGGTGCTGTCGGGGCCGGTCGAGTTCGCGTGGAAATACTTGATGCCCTGGCTGTTGATGTTGTTGATCGCCGAGCCGACGCTGTTGGCGGTCGAGGTCGTACCGTTCGCGTTGTACGTGGTGTACGACGGCGCCGAGACCTTGCCGGTCGTCGGGTCGTACGTCGACCCGCCGCCAAGTGCCGACGCGGTGCTGCTACCCAGGTTGTCGGTCTTCGTCGAGACCGTGCTGATTCCGGTGGACAGCGAGTTGATGCCGGTCGAGGTCGACGTGGACAGCGAGGTGATCGAGCTGTTGGCCGATGACAGGCCCGTCGACGTGGAAGTCGAAAGCGACGCAACCGAGCTGTTAGCCGAGCTCAGTCCGGTGGACAACGAATTGATGCCGGTCGAAGTCGACGTGGACAACGAAGTGATCGAGCTGTTGGCCGACGACAGGCCCGTCGACGTGGAAGTCGAAAGCGACGTAACCGAGCTGTTAGCCGAGCTGAGGCCGGTGGACAACGAATTGATGCCGGTCGAGGTCGACGTGGACAGCGAGGTGATCGAGCTGTTGGCCGATGACAGGCCCGTCGACGTGGAAGTCGAAAGCGACGTAACCGAGCTGTTAGCAGAGCTCAGGCCGGTGGACAACGAATTGATGCCGGTCGAAGTCGACGTGGACAGCGAGGTGATCGAGCTGTTGGCCGATGACAGGCCCGTCGACGTGGAAGTCGAAAGCGACGCAACCGAGCTGTTAGCCGAGCTGAGGCCGGTGGACAGCGAATTGATGCCGGTCGAAGTCGACGTGGACAGCGAGGTGATCGAGCTGTTGGCCGACGACAGGCCCGTCGACGTGGAAGTCGAAAGCGACGCAACCGAGCTGTTAGCCGAGCTCAGTCCGGTGGACAACGAATTGATGCCGGTCGAAGTCGACGTGGACAGCGAGGTGATCGAGCTGTTGGCCGACGACAGGCCCGTCGACGTGGAAGTCGAAAGCGACGCAACCGAGCTGTTAGCCGAGCTGAGGCCGGTGGACAGCGAGTTGATGCCGGTCGAGGTCGACGTGGACAGCGAAGTGATCGAGCTGTTGGCCGACGACAGACCCGTCGACGAGGAAGTCGAAAGCGACGTAACCGAGCTGTTAGCAGAGCTCAGGCCGGTGGATAACGAATTGATGCCGGTCGAGGTCGACGTGGACAGCGAGGTGATCGAGCTGTTTGCCGACGACAGGCCCGTCGACGTGGAAGTCGACAAGCTGACGATGTTCGACGTCGTGGTGCTAGCCACCGCGTAAAGCTGGCTACCGTTGATTGCGTCCGTGCTGGTTGCACTGATCAAGCCGGCCGCCACATTCTGGATGCGGCGCTCGGAGCCCGCGGCGCCCACGCTCACGACACCCGCGGCCGAATTCGCGCCAGCATAGGTACCGAATGTCTGACTTCCGATCGTCGTGCTGCTGACAGCGCCGGTGCCGCCCGTCGCCGTATTCGCGGTACCGGTCGTGGTCGCACCCGAGCCGAGCGCGACCGAGCCCGTCACGTTCGCGTTGGCGCCGGCCCCGAAGGCCAGTGCATTCGTCGCACCGGATACCGCGGTATCGCCGATCGCGATGCCCCCGGCCGCCGTCGTCGTGTTGCTATTGCCCAGCGCAACCGAGCCCTGGCCGATCGCACTGTTGCTGTTGCCGATCGCCACGGCACCGTTCGCGGCTGTCGTTCCCGCCGCATTGCCTGCGGCGATGTTATTTGCACCCAGCGTCACGGCGCCCGTGCCGTTCGCAATGTTCGGATCGCCGATCGCCACCGCGCCGTTACCGCTCGCGGTCTGTTGACTGCCGATCGCAACGGCGCCGACCCCGGACTTGACCGTTGAACGGTAACCAATCGCAGTCGAACCCAAACCGGCCGTCGACGAAACGCTCGAGGTGTCGCCGATTGCAACCGACGAATTCGCCCCCGCTGTTGAAGTACTTCCCAGTGCCACAGCGGCGGAACCTGCGGCGGTCGACTGATTGCCGGCAGCCAGCGTCGCGAAATTCGACGCGACAGTTCCGATACCCAGCGCCGTTGCGTTCGTGCCGCTTGCATTCGCGCCGAGGCCAAATGCCGATGCTTGTCCGGCCGACGCGCTGGCTGACGCGCCAACGGCGGTTGCATTACCGGCCGTTGCGGCCGCCTTGTTGCCGAGCGCGACCCCGTTCCCCCCCGTCGCAATGGCCGTCACACCGATGGCGGTGTCTTGCGCACCACTGGCAGTGGCTTGATTGCCGATAGCCGTTGCATCCGTGTTCGACGCAACCGCACCGAAGCCGCCCGCGTAACTTGTGGCTCCGGTGGCGCTTGCGTTGAAGCCGGTTGCCATGCTGTTGGCCCCGGATGCCTTGGCGCTGCCACCCAGTGCAATTGCATTGGCGCCTGTCGAAGCTGCTGCAGCCCCGACTGCGACGTTATTCGTTATCGAGGTGTTCCCCGCGACGCCCGCAACCGCGCCGTCGCCTTGGGCGATGCCGTACGCACCGTTGACGGTCGCGCCGCGGCCGACTGCAATACCTGACGTGGCGGTCGATGCGACGGACGACTGCCCGCCGATCGCGATGCCGTCCGACGCAGCGGACTGCGCGCCCTTCGTTGCGTTGCTGCCGATGGCTACTGCGCCCGCGCCCGATGCGATGGTCGAGTTTGCCTGCGACAGCGGCGTCGTTCCGTTGCCGCCCGCGCCGCCGATCGCGACGGAGTTCAGTGCGTTCGCCGTCGAGCCGAAGCCGAGTGCGGTCGCGCCAGCGCCGCTGGCGGTGGTTTCGAGACCGGCCGCGACACCCCAGAGGCCGGCCGACGATTGCATGCCGGTGGCGACGGCGCCGTTGCCGGTCGCCTGCGCGAACGAGCCGTATACCGTGACACCGGTCCAGCCATTGCCGTTGGAGTTACACCCGGCTACGACCGAATACGTTCCGGAGCCATCGCCGGCCTGGTTTTGCGTGCCACCCGGGTTGATGCGGCCGACCGCGCCGTTGCTGCCCGTGAAGCAGGTCTGCTGTGTGTTGAGCGTGTTGGCCTCGGCCAAGCCGGGCAGGCTGATCGCCAGGGCCGCGACTGCTGCCACCACGACGGCCGACTTGTTCGGCTTGCCCCGTGCCGAATCGATTTCCGATGCCGCGACCCAGGCGCCAAGGGCTTCGTTCCAGATCGAGCGGTATGTGCGGTTCATGTCCTGCTACCTCCAAATGTGCACGCCACACACCGGTCTCTTTTGTTAGAGGATTACTCCGTGCGCTCGCGCGAATCTCAAAATTGATGGGCGGAGTTTATTGGAGGTGGATTTTAGAGATTGACAAACAGTGATAAATGAAGGGATTGGAAAGTTAAAGAATGGTTAATGAGCTGTGTTTTGATGTACCGGGGTAGAATGAATTTGAAAGCTGTAAGAATGTGTCATGTCGGGTTTGGTTTTTTCTTGGGCGCTCTTTGTTTTCATATAAAAATCAATAACTTGCATTGGTTTTGTGCGCCAGGTTACACATCGGGCCGCTCCAAAAGTAAGACAAATGAAATAGCAAACGTTTGCGAGCAGCTCAATTCTTTCATGATTGTAATGTTTATTGGTGCGTTGGTTGTTAATGCATCTTCCGTATTGTTAACCTGTTAATAAATTTTCTTTTGTTGAGTTTGTTTTTCTATTTATGGATTATCAATTAATTGAATTTATCTGATGCGGGGAACGTTGGATTGTGCTGATTTGCGCATCGTGTCCGGCGCGGGCGCCCGTGTGACGGGCGTTCCGGGCCGCCCAGCTCTGCGAAGTTGTAAAAAAGTGCTACAGGGCGAAAAATGAAACGGTCCGCATCAATTTATCGGATTCGTCCTATTGATGATTGCGCGGACATCTGTGCCAGTACGGAATCGGCACGCATGCGGGAAGCTGAGCGGACGCGCTCGCGGCGGGGGGGGC
>NZ_JACFYV010000031.1:0-44988 GCF_016759955.1 Burkholderia sp. KCJ3K979 | reverse complement strand
AGGTTTGCCCGGCGCGGCTCCCATCATGGGGCTGGATCACTCCATCCACGACCCCGGATAGATTCGAGCAAGTCCACTTTAGGTCAACACTGCCTCGCTTGCAAAAATCGGGCTGACCATAGATTTTTATTCATCGAAAACGAAGCCCCCGCTCAGCGCCCGCCCGCCTTCGGCACATTGTCCGACTGCTTCCCGCGCACGAGCTTCCACACCGCACCCAGCGCGACCGGCACGATCGCCGCGCCGATCCCGACCAGCACGATGACATTCAGGTACTGGCGAATGAACGGAATGTTGCCGAAGAAATAGCCGAGCAGCACGAGCAGCAGCACCCACACCAGCGCGCCGATCACGTTGAACAACTGGAAGCGCGCGACGCTCATCGACGAAGCCCCCGCGACGAACGGCGCGAACGTGCGCACGACCGGGATGAAGCGCGCGAGCACGATCGTCTTGCCGCCGTGCTTGTCGTAGAACGAGTGGGTCTTCTGCAATGCGGCGCGATCGAGGAACCGCTCGAGCACCGGGATATGCGTATTGAACACCTTCGGGCCGACCCAGCGGCCGATCAGGTAGTTCACGGTGTTGCCGGAAATCGCCGCGACGAGCAGCAGCACGATCAGCAGGCCGACGTTCATTTCGCCCGTGGCTGCGAACGCGCCGCCGATGAACAGCAGCGAATCGCCGGGCAGGAACGGGAACACGACGAGCCCCGTCTCGCAGAACACGATCAGGAACAGGACGAGATAGACCCACGCGCCGTACTGCCGGATGAAATCGCCGAGGAAAGCGTCGATATGCAGGACAAGGTTGACGAAATGAAGCAGCGTATCCAAATGCGATTCCTCGAAGGCGATGGGGCCGGAACGGCCGAACAGGCCAGACATGGCCGAGGCGCGCGCCAGTCAAGGCGGCGCGTGCAACGGGGTGATGATACCGAAACTACCTTAAGGCTCCGTGAAAAAACGTAACGGCCGGCCGCGCCGGCACGCGTTCGCCGCCTCGCTATAATTCGGCCATGTCCGATATCACCGAAACGGCCGCGGGCGCCGCGCCCGCCCCCGCCGCGCGCCCGCTGCGCGCGATCCAGCCCCTGCCCGACCAGCTGATCAGCCAGATCGCCGCCGGCGAGGTCGTCGAACGCCCGGCGTCGGTCGTCAAGGAGCTGCTCGAGAACGCGATGGACGCCGGCGCGACGACGCTGCGCATCGTGCTGGAAGAAGGCGGTGTCAAGCGCATCTCGATCACCGACGACGGCTGCGGAATTCCGCCCGACGAACTGGCGCTCGCGCTGATGCGCCACGCGACCAGCAAGATCCGCTCGCTTGAGGAGCTCGAGGCGGTCGCGACGCTGGGGTTTCGCGGCGAAGCGCTCGCGTCGATCGCGTCGGTGGCCGAAATGTCGATCACGAGCCGGACGGCCGACGCCGCGCATGCGATGAAGATCGATGCGCAGACGGGCGTGCTGTCGCCCGCCGCCGGCTCGATCGGCACGACGATCGAGGTGCGCGAGCTGTACTTCAACACGCCCGCGCGGCGCAAGTTCCTGAAGAGCGAGCAGACCGAATTCGGCCACTGCCTGGAAATGATCCGTCGCGCGGCGCTCGCGCGGCCGGACGTCGCGATCTCGGTGCTGCACAACGGCAAGGCCGTCGAGCACTGGAATGCGACCGAGCCCGCGCAGCGCGTAGCGAAAATCCTCGGCGACAGCTTCGCGACCGCGCACCTGCCGCTCGACGAGCAGGCCGGCCCGCTCGCCGTCTACGGCTGCGCCGGCCTGCCGACCGCGAGCCGCGGGCGCGCCGACCAGCAGTATTTCTTCGTGAACGGGCGCTTCGTGCGCGACAAGCTGCTGACGCACGCTGTGCGCGCGGCCTACGAGGACGTGCTGCACGGCGACCGCTACCCGTCGTACGTGCTGTTTCTCGACCTGCCGCCAGAAGCCGTCGACGTGAACGTGCATCCGTCGAAGATCGAAGTACGGTTCCGCGATTCGCGCTCGATCCACCAGTACGTGTTCCACGCGGTCCAGCGAGCGCTCGCGCGCCACGCGGGCGCGTCGCCGGAAACCACCGCGGGCGGCCATGCCGCACATCTCGAACCGGCCCCGCGCGGGCCCGCGTCGTTCCTCGACACACCGCTCGGTCAGGGCACGAGCCACACGACCGGTGGCACGGGCGGCAGCGGCTTCTCGTCGCCATCGTCTTCATCGTCGGCGGGCAACACGTGGATGCGCCAGGCGCGGATGACGCAGGGCACGCTGCCCGTCGCGCAGCCGCTCGCGCTCTACGACGCGCTGTTCGGCCGCAAGGACAGCGGCGCGGGCACGCCGGACGGCACGACGCTCATCGCGCGCGATGCGGCCGATTCGACCGACGCGCCAGCCGCGCCGCTGCAGGGCTTCGCCGCGTCGCCGCTCGCCGCCGGCGCGCACGACGAGCAGCCGCTCGGCTTCGCGCTCGGCCAGATCCACGGCATCTACGTGCTCGCGCAGAATGCGTACGGGCTCGTGATCGTCGACATGCACGCGGCCCACGAACGAATCCTGTACGAGCAGTTCAAGAGTGCGCTCGCCGACCGCACGGTCGCCGTGCAGTCGCTGCTGCTGCCGATCTCGATGACGGCCACGCCGGTCGAGATCGGCACGGTCGAGGAAGAGCGCGACACGCTCGAATCGCTCGGCTTCGACCTCGCGGTACTGTCGCCGACGACGCTCGCGATCCGCGCGGTGCCGGCGCTGCTGAAGGATGCCGACCTGCAGTCGCTCGCGCGCGCGGTGCTCGCCGATCTGCACGCGTTCGGCGGCTCGCGCGTGCTCACCGAGCGCCAGCACGAACTGCTCGGCACGCTCGCGTGCCATCACGCGGTGCGCGCGAACCGGCGCCTGACGCTCGACGAGATGAACGCGCTGCTGCGCCAGATGGAGGCGACCGAGCGCGCGGACCAGTGCAATCACGGCCGGCCGACCTGGTATCAGCTCACGCTGAACGATCTCGACCGTCTCTTCATGCGCGGGCAATGAGCGCTTCTTCGCAGTCCCGCCCGACGACGATCGCCTGCCTGCTCGGCCCCACCGCTTCGGGCAAGACGGCCGCGGCGCTGGCGCTCGCCGCGCGCCGCCCGATCGAGATCGTCAGCGTCGATTCGGCGCTCGTCTACCGCGACATGGATATCGGCACCGCGAAACCGTCGCGCGAGGAGCGTGCGAGCGTGCCGCATCACCTGATCGACATCATCGACCCGGCGGACGCGTATTCGGCCGCGGAATTCCGCGCCGACACGCTCCGGCTGATCGGCGAGATCGTCGCGCGGGGCCGCACGCCGCTGCTCGCCGGCGGCACGATGCTGTACTACAAGGCGCTGACGCAAGGGCTCAACGACTTGCCGGGCGCCGACCCGGAAGTCCGCGCGGCACTCGACGCCGACGCCGCGCGCGACGGCTGGCCCGCGCTGCACGCGCGGCTCGCGCAGGTCGACCCCGACACGGCCGCGCGGCTCGCGCCGAACGATTCGCAGCGAATCCAGCGTGCACTGGAAATCTTCATGCTGAGCGGACAGCCGATGTCGGCGCTGCTCGCCGCACCGCGCCGCACCGACGATGCGGCCGCCGCGTACCGCTTCGTGCCGGTCGCGCTCGAGCCGTCGGACCGCGCGGTACTGCACGCGCGGATCGCGCAGCGCTTCGACGCGATGCTCGACGCGGGCTTCATCGACGAAGTCGAACGGCTGCGCCGCCGCGACGATCTCCATCCCGACCTGCCGTCGATGCGCTGCGTCGGCTACCGGCAGGCATGGGAATTCCTCGACGGCGATACCGACTACCGGACGATGCGCGACAAAGGCATCTTCGCGACCCGCCAGCTGTGCAAGCGCCAGATCACGTGGCTGCGCGCGATGCCGGAGCGGATCGTGGTCGACTGCATCGCGCCGGATTCGACGGCCCGCGCGCTCGACGCGCTCGAACGCGTGCTCGACGGCCGCACGCCGGACTAGCCGCTCAGCCCGCCCGACGCGCCGCAAGGCGCGCGCGCGCGCCGTCGACGATCCACGCGATGCCGCGCTCGAACGCTTCGTCGCCGCTGCGCTCGCGCAGCGCGGCCCAGCCTTTCGCGAACAACGGGTACTCGGCCGCGTCCGGCAGCAGCGCATCGGTGTCGCCGTCCGGCCGCGCCTGCTCTTCCAGCACCCATCCGACCACGAAGCGCCCGATCGCGACCATCACGTCGACCGCCTCGTCCGGCTTGAAACCCGCTTCACCGAGCAGCGCGACCTTGCGTTCGATCGAACTGAAATGCAGCGCGCGCGGCCGCGTGCCGGCGTGCAGGCGCGCGCCGTCGCGATAGGCGAGCAGCGCGCGGCGAAAACTGCGCGCGTTCTCGGCGAGCCACACATCCCACACGTCGCCCGGTCGGGGCAGCGACTCACCGTGGCGCTCCAGCATGATCGCCTCGGCCATCGCGTCGAGCAGCTCGGCCTTGTTCCTGAAATGCCAGTACAGCGTCGGCGACTGCACGCCGAGCCGCTCGGCGAGCCGCCGCGTGGACAGCCCGTCGATCCCCACCTCGTCCAGCAATTCGAGCGCCGCGCGCAATACCGTGTCGCGCGTCAGTCGCGCGCCTGTGTCTTTCATCTCTATCACCGATAGGGAAACTGTGGAATACTGTGCACTCTATCATCGATAGAGTGATGCTCTTGAATCCGTCCCTGATTGCCATCCTGGCCACGGTCCTGCTCGACGCGATCGGCGTCGGGATCGTCATGCCGATCCTGCCCGGGCTGCTGCGCTCGCTCGCAGCCGCGGGCAGCACCGACACCCACTACGGCGTCCTGCTCGCGCTGTACGCGTTCGCGCAGTTCCTGTGTGCGCCGCTGCTCGGCGCGTTGAGCGACCGTTTCGGCCGCCGCCCGGTGCTGCTCGCGTCGCTGGCCGGCGCCGCGCTCGACTATCTGCTGATGGCGCTCGCGCCGACACTCGCGTGGCTTTACGTCGGCCGGCTGATCGCGGGCATCACCGGCGCGAACGTCGCGGTCGCGACCGCGTACGTGACCGACGTGACGGCCGAGCCCGACCGCGCACGGCGCTTCGGCCAGTTCGGCGCGATGATGGGCATCGGCTTCATCGCCGGCCCGTTGATCGGCGGGCTGCTCGGCGTGCTGCATCTGCGTGCGCCGTTCGTCGCGGCCGCGGTGCTCAACGCGCTGAATCTCCTGCTCGTATGGCGCGTGCTGCCGGAATCGCGACCGCGTTCGGCCCGCGAAGGCCAGGCGGTCGGCGCGCTCAACCCGTTCGCGAGCCTGCGCCGGCTGAGCGGCGCGCCCGCGCTCGCGCCGCTGGTCGGCATCTACGTGATCGTGGCGCTCGTGTCGCAGGCGCCCGCGACGCTGTGGATCCTGTACGGCCAGGAACATTTCGGCTGGTCGACGCCGGTCGCGGGGCTGTCGCTCGCCGGCTACGGCGCGTGCCACGCGCTCGCGCAGGCGTTCGCGATCGGGCCGCTGATCGCGCGGCTCGGCGAGCGGCGCGCGCTCGCGCTGGGCCTCGCGGGCGATGCGCTCGGGCTGGCGATCATCGCGTTCGCAACCGCCGCATGGGTGCCGTTCGCGCTGCTGCCGCTGTTCGCGGCTGGCGGCATGACGCTGCCGGCATTGCAGGCGATGCTCGCGCGGCAGGTCGACGATGCGCGTCAGGGCGAACTGCAAGGCACGCTGGCGAGCGTGGCGAGCCTGATCGGCATCGCGGGGCCGCTGGTCGTCACCACGACCTACGCGGCGACGCGTGCGACATGGCCGGGGCTCGTGTGGGCCGCGGCCGCCCTGTTGTACCTGCTCGTGCCGCCGTTGCTGGCCGGCGCGCGCCCGGCGAACGCGCCGCGAGCGTCCGCATAAGCGTCGGCGTGCGCCGTCGCGCTGAGCCCGCGACCGTCCGAAAAAAAAGCCGCCCGGATCGCTCCGGGCGGCTTTTCCTGCTGCATCTGCTTGCCCTGCGTCAGACCACGACCGTCTGCGCCTCGCCTTCGCGGGTCGCACGCACGGTGCCGATCTTCCACACCTGTTCGCCGGCGGCGGTCAGGTCGGCGATCGCCGCGTCGGCATCGGCCGCCGACACGATCACGGCCATGCCGATCCCGCAGTTGAACACGCGGTGCATTTCCGCGTCGGCGACGCCGCCGTGCTCCTGCAGCCACTTGAACAGCGGCGGCAGCGGCCATGCTTTCTGGTCGAGCTCGGCGGTGAGACCTTCGCGCAGCACGCGCGGGATGTTCTCGACGAGGCCGCCGCCCGTGATGTGCGCCATGCCCTTCACCGACAGCTTCTGCATCAGCGCGAGCAGCGGCTTCACGTAGATGCGCGTCGGCGCCATCAGCGCGTCGGCCAGCGAGCGGCCATGGAAATCGGCGGACAGATCCGGGTTCGCGCGCTCGATGATCTTGCGCACGAGCGAGAAGCCGTTCGAATGGATACCGCTCGATGCGAGGCCCAGCACCACGTCGCCTTCGGCGATCGTGCTGCCGTCGATGATCTTGCTCTTCTCGACCGCGCCGACCGCGAAGCCGGCCAGGTCGTATTCGCCGTCCGGGTACATGCCCGGCATTTCGGCCGTTTCACCGCCGATCAGCGCGCAGCCCGACAGTTCGCAGCCCTGCGCGATGCCCTTGACGACCGTTGCGGCCGTGTCGACGTCGAGCTTGCCACACGCGAAGTAGTCGAGGAAGAACAGCGGCTCGGCGCCCTGCACGAGAATGTCGTTGACGCTCATCGCGACCAGATCCTGGCCAACCGTGTCGTGTTTGTTCAGATGAAACGCGAGCTTGAGCTTGGTGCCGACGCCGTCGGTGCCCGACACGAGCACGGGCTCCTTGTACTTCTTCGGCACTTCGAACAGCGCGCCGAACCCGCCGATGCCGCCGAGCACGCCGTCGCGCAGGGTTTTCTTCGCAAAAGGCTTGATCTTGTCGATGAGCGCGTCGCCTGCGTCGATGTCGACACCTGCGTCGCGATAGGACAGACCCTGAGCGTCGGGAGCGGATTTCGGAGGATTCATGGGGGAATGCGAGAAGGTCGGTAAAATGCGATTTTACCCGAAGCCGGCCCGTTGGCCGGAATTCCCAGCACCGAATCGTCAGGGATTGCATCTTGGTCAACACGTCCCCGTTTTCATCGCCGGGCGAAGCGCGCCGAAACCCGCGCCGCGCCGCCGTGCGTACGGTCGCGCGTGAAGCCAGCCGAGGCGCCTTCCCCCGCGCGTGCCCGGCGTACGGCGCGCGTTTTTTCAACCGATCCGCATTGTGACTGCTGTGTCCCGTCAACTGACGCTCGATCTCGGCACGCCGCCGCCCGCCACGTTCGACAACTTCATCATGAGCGACGAGAACGACGAGCTCGTCACGCGCCTGCAGAAGCTCGATCTCGCGCTCGCGGCCGGCCCCGTGCCGGACCGGTCGTTCTACATCTGGGGCGAGCCGGGCAGCGGCCGCACCCACCTGCTGCAGGCGCTCGTGAGCGACGCGTCGTACGGCTATGCGCGCTACCTGACGCCGCAGAGCCCGCTCGGCGCGTTCACGTTCGACCCGCGCATCGGCATCTACGCGATCGACGACTGCGACCGGATGAGCGACACGCAGCAGGTCGCGCTGTTCAACCTGTTCAACGAAGTGCGCGCGCACCCGTCGAGCGCGTTCGTCGCGGCGGGCCCGGCGGCGCCGCTCGCGCTCGACGTGCGCGAGGATCTGCGCACGCGCCTCGGCTGGGGGCTCGTGTTCCACCTGTCGCCGCCGTCCGACGCCGGCAAGATCGCCGTGCTCAAGCTCGCGGCGAAGGAGCGCGGGATCGCGCTCACCGACGACATCGCCGCGTACCTGCTGACCCATTTCCGCCGCGACATGCCGAGCCTGATGGCCCTGCTCGACGCGCTCGACCGCTTCTCGCTCGAGCAAAAGCGAGCGGTCACGCTGCCGCTGCTGCGCCGGATGCTCGCGCGTCCCGGCGACGACATCACACCACCGGGCACGGGCCCGAACCGCTTCGAGTAAAATGCGCTTCCATGACTAATCTGGCACTCTTTGACCTCGATCACACGCTGATCCCGACCGATAGCGACCACGAATGGGGTCGCTTCATGGTGAAGCTCGGCATCGTCGACGCGGAAAGCTTCTCGCGTCAGAACGACCAGTTCTTCGCCGACTACAAGGCCGGCCGGCTCGACATCCACGCGTACCTCACGGCGATGCTCACGCCGCTCGCGAAGTATTCGCGCGCGCAGCTGGCCGAATGGCACGAGCAGTACATGCACGAGGTGATCCGGCCGGCGATGACGCCCGCCGCGCTCGAACTGGTACGCAAGCACCTTGATGCGGGCGACCTGTGCTGCGTCGTGACGGCGACCAACGAATTCATCACGCGCCCGATCGCGACCGCGTTCGGCGTCGACACGCTGATCGCGTGCGAGGTCGAAACGACCGACGGGCATCCCGATTCGCCGTACACGGGCCGGCCGACCGGCACGCCGAGCTATCGCGAAGGCAAGATCGTGCGCACCGAAGCGTGGCTCGCATCGCTCGGCAAGCATTGGGACGACTTCGAACACAGCTATTTCTACAGCGACTCGCACAACGACATCCCGCTGCTCGAGAAAGTCACCGACCCGATCGCGACCAACCCTGACGACACGCTGCGCGCGCATGCAAGCAACCGCGGCTGGCGTATCCTCGATCTCTTCTGAACGTCGTGATCAAAAAATTCATTCGCAAGCTCCTCGGCCAGGACGAAACCGAGCAAACGCATCCCGCAGCGGCCCCGGCCGACAAAGCGGCCCCTGCTGCCCCGCGCACCCCGAAGGGCGCCCGCGGCGGCGGCGCGAAGAAACCGCGCAGCAACCATGAGCCAACCGTCGTGCCGGCCAGCGTGCACGGCATCAACCCGGCGCTGATCTCGAAGAACGCGGTGCGCGTGACCGACACGCTGCAGCAGGCGGGTTTCCGCGCGTTCATCGTCGGCGGCGCCGTGCGCGACCTGCTGCTCGGCATCGCGCCGAAAGATTTCGACGTCGCGACCGACGCGACGCCGACCGAGGTGCAGCGCCTGTTCCGCCGCGCGCGCCTGATCGGCCGCCGCTTCCAGATCGTCCACGTGCAGTTCGGCCAGGACCTGATCGAAGTGTCGACGTTCCGCGCGCTGGTCGACGCGCCGCCCGAGGCGGCCGCGGCCACGGCCGAGCCGCCGCGGCGCCTGAAGCGCGACGAACTCGATCGCCGCACGCATGCGGTCGACGCCAGCGGCCGCGTGCTGCGCGACAACGTGTGGGGCGAGCAGCACGAGGACGCCGCACGCCGCGACTTCACGATCAACGCGATGTACTACGACCCGTCGACGCAGACGGTGCTCGACTACCACGACGGGATGGCCGACGTCCGCGCCCGCCTGTTGCGGATGATCGGCGATCCGGCCACGCGCTTTCGCGAGGATCCGGTGCGGATGCTGCGCGTCGTGCGCTTCGCGGCGAAGCTCGGCTTCGAGATCGAACCGCATACGCGCGAGCCGATCCACGCGCTCGCCGACCTGATCAACAACGTGCCCGCCGCACGCCTGTTCGACGAAATGCTGAAGCTGCTGCTGTCGGGCCACGCGCTCGCGTGCCTGCAGCGGCTGCGCAAGGAAGGCCTGCATCACGGGCTGCTGCCGCTCCTCGACGTCGTGCTCGAACAGCCGCAGGGCGAGAAATTCATCACGCTCGCGCTGAACAACACCGACGCGCGCGTGCGTGCCGGCAAGCCGGTGTCGCCGGGCTTCCTGTTCGCGACGCTGCTGTGGCACGACATGCGCCAGCGCTTCGAGCAATACACGGCCGCGGGCGAAATCCCGGTGCCGGCGCTCCATCGCGCGATGGACGACGTGCTCGACATGCAGACCGAGAAACTCGCGATCCACAAGCGTTATTCGGCCGACATGCGCGAGATCTGGGGCCTGCAGCTGCGCCTCGAGAAGCGCTCGGGCCGCAGCGCGATGCGGCTGCTGGAACACCAAAGGTTTAGAGCGGGGTATGATTTCCTCCTGTTACGCTGCGAATCCGGCGAGCTCGATGCGGAAGTCGGACAGTGGTGGACGGATTTCATCGAAGGCGACGCGGCCGCTCGCGAGGCATTGCTCACGCAGGGCGGCTCGAAGGAAAAATCGCCCCGCAAGCGGCGCCGCCGCGGCGGTGCACGAAACCGCAAGCCGGGTGAAGGTGCCGCCGAGCAGGCACCGGATGCCGCAGGCGGTACCGCGAGCGGTTCCGACGACTGACGCGCGCGCCGGCGAACGACGTAGGAAGTGATGCCATGACGGTTGCATATATCGGACTGGGGGCGAATCTCGGCGATGCGCGCCAGACCCTGAAGGACGCGGTGGTGTGCCTCGCGCAGCAGCGCACCATCTCGATCCTCGGCAAGTCGAGCCTGTATCGCACGGCGCCTTTCGAAGCAGGCGGCGACGACTACTACAACTGCGTCGTCAAGCTCGACACGACGCTGTCGGCCCGCGAGCTGCTCGCGCTCTGCCAGAAGATCGAACATCACTTCGGCCGCGAGCGCCCGTATCGCAATGCGCCGCGCACGCTCGACCTCGACATCCTGCTGTACGGCGCCGATTCGATCGACGAACCCGACCTGATCGTCCCGCACCCGCGCCTCACCGACCGCGCATTCGCGCTCGTGCCGCTCGTCGAGATCGAGCCGGCGCTCGACATCCCCGCGCGCGGCCGTGCCGACGCCTTTCTCGCCGCCGTCGCGGATCAGCGCGTCGAAAAGGTGCAAACCTGCCAGTGCCTGATGCAGAAGGCGCTCGCTGCCGGCGAAGACGCCGACAAGACCCGCTGCCGATGAACTCGACTCCGCTGACCGTCACCGCGCCCGACCTTCGCGCCCCGCACCGCTATCTCGTGATCGAAGGGCCGATCGGCGTCGGCAAGACGTCGCTCGCGCGCCTGCTCGGCGAGCGCTGGTCGATGCAGACGCTGCTCGAGCGCCCGCAGGACAATCCGTTCCTCGAACGCTTCTACCGCGACACCGCGCGCTACGCGCTGCCGGTCCAGCTGTCGTTCGCGCTGCAGCGGGCGCAGCAGGCGCGCGAGCTGATCGGCGCGCTCGAAACCGGCCGCCCCGTCATCGCCGATTTCATGCCGCAGAAGAACGACATCTTCGCGCGGCTGAACCTGCCGGAAGACGAGTGGCAGCTGTATCGCTCGATCGCCACGCACGTCGACGTGCCGCAGGCGCCGTCGCCCGATCTCGTCGTCTATCTGCAGGCCAGCCCCGAAGTGCTGTTCTCGCGCATCCAGAAGCGCGGGCTGCCGATGGAACTGCAGATCAGCGACGCGTACCTGCGCTCGCTGGTCGACGCGTACAACGAATTCTTCTACCACTACGACCGCACGCCGGTGCTGACGGTCGCAGCCGAACACCTGAACCCGCTGGATTCCCCCGAAGATCTCGCCCTGCTGGTCGAGCGCATCGAGACGATGCGCGGCCGCAAGGAATTCTTCGTCAAGGGCGAGACGACGCGCTGACGCGTCCCGCCTGTCGTTCTACCCCCATCGACCCGGATTTCCCATGACCTATCTCCAGGAATCGAGCCGGCCTGCCGTGACGGTACCCAAGCTGCAGGCAATGCGCGACGCCGGCGAGAAGATCGCGATGCTCACGTGCTACGACGCGAGCTTTTCCGCGCTGCTCGATCGCGCCGGCACCGACGTGCTGCTGATCGGCGATTCGCTCGGCAACGTGCTGCAGGGCCACACGACCACGCTGCCCGTGTCGATCGACGACATCGCGTACCACACCGCCTGTGTCGCACGGGCGCAGCCGCGCGCGCTCGTCGTCGCCGATCTGCCGTTCGGCACGTACGGCACGCCGGTCGACGCGTTCGCGAACGCGGTCAAGCTGATGCGCGCGGGCGCGCAGATGGTCAAGCTCGAAGGCGGCGAATGGCTCGCCGACACGATCCGCTTCCTCGTCGAACGCTCGGTGCCCGTCTGTGCGCACCTCGGCCTCACGCCGCAGTCGGTGCATGCGTTCGGCGGCTTCAAGGTTCAGGGCAAGACCGAAGCCGGCGCCGCGCAACTGCTGCGCGATGCGCGCGCGATCGAGGATGCCGGCGCGCAGCTCGTCGTGCTCGAAGCCGTGCCGACGCTCGTCGCGGCCGAGGTCACGCACATGCTGAAGATCCCGACGATCGGCATCGGCGCCGGCGTCGACTGCTCGGGACAGGTGCTCGTGCTGCACGACATGCTCGGCGTATTCCCCGGCAAGCGGCCGCGTTTCGTGAAGGATTTCATGCAGGGGCAGCCGAACATTCAGGCGGCCGTCGAAGCCTACGTGAGCGCGGTGAAGGATCGGTCGTTCCCCGGCCCCGAACACTCGTTCTGACGTGGAAGACCGGATGTAAAAAAGCGCGGCGCCCTTTGCGGGGCGCCGCGCTTTTTCGTTTGTGCGCCGCGTGGATGAACGGGTTCGTCGCGCCGGAGCAAGCATACGGTGCCCCGCTCCGTCACCTCGTCACTTCAGCACCGCGTCGAGCGCACCGCGCAGCGCATTGGTCAGCAGCAGCCCTTGCGCGCGTGCGAGATCGTCGCGCGTCACCACGCGCTCCGCCGCTCCGAATGCGCGATCGTCGAGCAGCACCCCGCGCATCACGCCCGGCAGCACGCCGGACGCCAGCGGCGGCGTCACCCACTGGCCGTCGAGCTTCACGAACAGGTTCGAGCGCCCACCTTCCGTCACCTCGCCGCGCTCGTTGACGAACAGCATGTCGAACCCGCCGAGCGCCTCCGCCACCTGCCACGCGCGGTCGTATTCGGCCCGGCGCGTGGTCTTGTGCAGCAGCAGTGCATCGCTCGCGCGGGTCGGCGCGAAGCCGTGCGCGGCTGCCAGCAGCACGCCGACCGGCCCTGCCGGCAGCGGCTTGAGCGGCGCCGCAACGATCTCGATCGTGCCGTCCTTCGCCAGCGTGAGCTTCATCCGGTACGGGCCGTCGCCGTCGAGCGCCGCACAGCGCGCATCGATCTCGCTGTGTAGCGAGTCAGCATCGAAGCGGAAGCCGAATGCATCGGCGCTGCATTGCAGCCGCGCGAGATGGCGATCGAGATGGCGGATGCCGTCCGCCCGCGTGGCGGCCGTCGTTTCGAACAACTGGAAGCCGGGGTCGGCGTCCGTCAGGAATCGCGCTTTCAATTCGCACTCCGCATATTCGTCGGCCGCGACGCTGTCGAGCACGATGCCCGCGCCAACGCCCATCGTGCCGCGCCGCCGGCCGACGATGGCGGTGCCCGTGCCGTCCGCGCCGTCCGTGTCGTTGTTGTCGACGTCGACCGCATCGAGCGTCAGCGTCCGGATCGCCACCGACAGGCAGAAATCGCCGCAACCGGCCACGCCGCCGGACGCGGCAGCGCCTGCCTGCCCAGCCTCGTCCTTCGGCGCATCGAGCCAGCCGATTGCACCCGTATAGAGCCCGCGCGGCGTCGACTCGATCGCGTCGATCAATTCCATCGTCTTGTACTTCGGCGCACCGGTGATCGATCCGCACGGAAACAGCGCGCGCAGCATCTGCGCGAACGTCGTGCCGTCGCGCCAGCCGGCTTCGACCGTCGACGTCATCTGCCACACCGACGCATACGGCTCGACGGAGAAGAGCGCCGGCACCTTGACGGTGCCCGTGCGCGCGATCCGCGACACGTCGTTGCGCAGCAGATCGACGATCATCACGTTCTCCGCGCGATTCTTCGGATCGCTCGCGAGGAACGCGGCGGCCGCCGCGTCTTCGCGCGGATCGGCCGAACGCGACGCGGTGCCCTTCATCGGCCGCGCGCGCAGCACGTCGCCCTGCTTCTCGACGAACAGCTCGGGCGAGCACGATACGACCCACGCGCCGCCGGGCAGCGCGATCAGCGCGCCGTACCGGACGGGCTGGCGCGCGCGCAGCCGCCGGTACAGCGCGAGCGGCGTGCCGAACACGTCGAAATTCAGCCGGTACGTGTAGTTAACCTGATACGAATCGCCCGCGCGCAGCGCGTCGTGCACCGCGCCGATCGCCGCATCGAACGCATCGCGCGACACGCTCTTCGCGACATGCGCGACACCCGCGATCGACGGCGTGCCGCCGCCGTCCTGCTGCGCGAGCCACGCGTCGACTTCGTCGCGCGACAGCCGCTCGCAGCACGCATACAGCAAAAAGCGCAGCGGGGCATGGCCCGGCTGCGCCCGTTGCAGGTTGCGTCCGAATGCGTAATCGCCGACGACGACCGCATGCAGCCCGTCGCGCAAATCCTGCGCGAGCGCCGCATCGATGGCGTCGAGCTGCGCCGGGTCCGTGCACACGCGTTCGCGCACGAAGCCCGAATACAAACGACTCGACCGCGCGGACGCGGTCGAGTCGCAATCGTCCAAGAGCGCGAACGACGCGCTCTCGTTGCCTTCAGTCATGCCGTTACTCGAAGAAGCTCTTCACACGGTCGAACCAGCTCTTGCTCTGCGGGCTGTGACGCGCACCGCCTTCGGCCAGCGACTTCTCGAACTGCTTGAGCAGGTCGCGCTGCTGGTCGGTCAGCTTCACGGGCGTCTCGACCTGCACGTGCACGTACAGATCGCCCGCGATGCTCGAGCGCAACCCCTTGATGCCCTTGCCGCGCAGGCGGAACGTCTTGCCCGACTGCGTGCCTTCCGGCACCGGGAACGACGCACGGCCGGCCAGCGTCGGCACCTCGATCTCGCCGCCGAGTGCGGCGGTCGTGAACGGGATCGGCATCTGGCAGTGGAGATCGTCGCCGTCGCGCTCGAACACCGAGTGCGGCTTGATGTGGATCTCGACGTACAGGTCGCCCGGCGGCCCGCCGTTGATGCCAGGCTCGCCGTTGCCGGCCGAGCGAATGCGCATCCCGTCGTCGATCCCGGCCGGGATCTTCACTTCGAGCGTCTTGGTTTCCTTCACCTTGCCCGACCCGTGGCAATGCGCGCACGGCTCGGGGATATAGGTGCCCGTGCCGTGACACTTCGGGCAGGTCTGCTGGATGCTGAAGAAGCCCTGCGACATGCGCACCGTGCCCTGGCCATGACAGGTCGGGCAGGTTTCCGGCTTCGTGCCGGGCTTCGCGCCCGACCCGTGGCAAACCTCGCACGACACCCAGCTCGGCACGCGGATCTGCGTGTCGTAGCCATGCGCGGCCTGCTCGAGCGTGATTTCCATGCTGTAGCGCAGGTCGGCGCCGCGGTACACCTGCGGGCCACCGCGGCCGCCGCGCGCGGCGCCGCCCGCAGCCTGGCCGAAGATGTCGCCGAAGATGTCGCCGAATGCATCCGCGAAGCCGCCGAAACCCTGTGCGCCCGCACCGCCCATGTTCGGATCGACGCCCGCGTGGCCGTACTGGTCGTACGCGGCCCGCTTCTGACCATCCGAGAGCATTTCATAGGCTTCCTTCGCCTCCTTGAAATGCTCTTCCGCATCCTTGCTGTCCGGATTGCGGTCAGGGTGATACTTCATCGCAAGCTTGCGATATGCCTTCTTGATTTCGTCGTCGCTCGCATTCTTCGCGACGCCCAGAACCTCGTAGTAATCCCGTTTCGCCATATCGATTCACTGTGCCGCCACGCATCGCGCACGCGGCGGCTCCTTTCGCCCGCAGTAAAGTCTCTCGACTCGTCTGGCGCTGCACCGTCCGCGGACGGCTCGCGCAGCACCCGCCAAAAAACAAATGTGCCCGGAGGGCCGCAAGGCCCGCCAGGCGTGGAGTCGATCCGGCCATCCGGAAGGAAAGACAGACCGCTTGTCAGCCGCGCCGCGCGCGTTTTCGCGCGCGCGGCGTACGGTGTCATTGCAACCCGGCTTAGTCCTTCTTCACTTCCTTGAACTCGGCGTCGACGACGTCGTCGGCAGCCTGTTGCGCACCGCCCGCGTGGGCCGCGCCTTCCGCCGCACCAGCCGCGCCGGCCGCACCCGCCTGCTGGGCCTGCATGTCGGCGTACATCTTCTCGCCGAGCTTCTGCGAAACCTTGCCGAGTTCCTCGACCTTCGCGTCGATCGCCGCCTTGTCGGCCGACGTGTCCTTCAGCACTTCTTCAAGCGACTTCAGCGACGCTTCGATGGCTTCCTTCTCGCCCGCGTCCAGCTTGTCGCCGTACTCGGTCAGCGCCTTCTTCGTGCTGTGCACCAGCGCGTCGCCCTGGTTGCGGGAATCGGCCAGCTCGCGCAGCTTGTGGTCTTCCGCTGCGTTCGCTTCCGCGTCCTTGATCATCTGGTCGATTTCAGCCTCGGACAGCCCCGAGTTCGCCTTGATCGTGATCTTGTTTTCCTTGCCGGTCGCCTTGTCCTTCGCGCCGACGTGCAGGATGCCGTTCGCGTCGATGTCGAAAGTCACTTCGATCTGCGGCACGCCGCGCGGTGCCGGCGGGATGCCTTCGAGGTTGAACTCGCCGAGCAGCTTGTTGCCCGCTGCCATTTCGCGTTCGCCCTGGAACACCTTGATCGTCACGGCGCTCTGGTTGTCGTCGGCCGTCGAGTACACCTGGGCATGCTTCGTCGGGATCGTCGTGTTCTTGTTGATCATCTTCGTCATCACGCCGCCGAGCGTCTCGATACCGAGCGACAGCGGGGTCACGTCGAGCAGCAGCACGTCCTTGCGGTCGCCCGACAGCACCTGGCCCTGGATCGCCGCGCCGACCGCGACGGCTTCGTCCGGGTTCACGTCACGGCGCGGATCCTTGCCGAAGAACTCCTTCACCTTCTCCATGACCTTCGGCATGCGGGTCTGGCCGCCGACCAGGATCACGTCGTCGATGTCCGACACCTTGACGCCTGCGTCCTTGATCGCGATGCGGCACGGTTCGATCGTGCGCTCGACGAGGTCTTCCACCAGCGCTTCCAGCTTCGCGCGGGTGATCTTCAGGTTCAAGTGCTTCGGGCCCGACGCGTCCGCCGTGATGTACGGCAGGTTGATTTCGGTCTGCTGGCCCGACGACAGCTCGATCTTCGCCTTTTCAGCGGCTTCCTTCAGGCGCTGCAGCGCGAGCACGTCCTTCGACAGGTCGACGCCCTGCTCCTTCTTGAACTCGCCGATGATGTAATCGATGATGCGCTGGTCGAAGTCTTCGCCGCCGAGGAACGTGTCGCCGTTGGTCGACAGCACTTCGAACTGCATTTCGCCGTCGACGTCCGCGATCTCGATGATCGACACGTCGAACGTACCGCCGCCGAGGTCATACACGGCGATCTTGCGGTCGCCCTTCTCGGCCTTGTCGAGGCCGAACGCGAGCGCGGCCGCGGTCGGCTCGTTGATGATCCGCTTGACTTCGAGGCCCGCGATGCGGCCGGCGTCCTTGGTCGCCTGGCGCTGACTGTCGTTGAAGTACGCCGGCACCGTGATCACGGCTTCCGTGACCGGCTCGCCGAGGTAGTCTTCGGCCGTCTTCTTCATCTTGCGCAGCACTTCAGCCGAGACCTGCGGCGGCGCGAGCTTTTCGCCGTGCGCTTCGACCCATGCGTCGCCGTTGTCGGCCTTGATGATCGAGTACGGCATCAGGCCGATGTCCTTCTGGACTTCCTTCTCTTCGAAGCGGCGGCCGATCAGGCGCTTCACCGCGAACAGCGTGTTCTTCGGGTTGGTCACCGACTGGCGCTTGGCCGGCGCGCCAACGAGCACTTCGTTGTCGTCCATGTACGCGATGATCGACGGCGTGGTGCGCGCACCTTCCGAGTTCTCGATGACCTTGACCTGGTTGCCTTCCATGATGGCGACGCACGAGTTCGTGGTGCCGAGGTCAATACCGATGATCTTTCCCATTTTTTCCTAATCTCCAGAAATGCTTGTTTGCTGCACGAAACGCCGCGTTTTTGGGCGATTTCGCACGCCAGAATTCAACTCTGTTCCCGAAATGCGTCCGTCCGATCCGTTTTCAAGACCGGACGAGCGATGCGGATATTAAATTTTTTCAATCGTCGCCGGCTAGCGGATCGTGCGGGCCGGCGGCGCGCTCGCCGGCCGGTGTAGCGGCCGCCGCGGCACCGGCCGCCGTGGCGATCTTCCCCCGCGCCGCCGCGACGGCTGCCTGGAACTGCGCGAGGCCATGCCAGCCCGTCGCGCGGCCGAGCCGCTTGCCGCGGTGGAAGAAGAACCACGTCGGCACGCCGTGCAGCCCGAAGCGGCGCCCCAGTTCATGGTGTTCGTACACGTTGCAATGGAACCACTTCAGGCCGAGCGCACGGATCGCGTCGGGCTGGGCGAGCATCGCCTTCTTCGCGATCTCGCAGTTGAAGCAGTCGACGCCCCAGAAGAACACCACGGCCAGCGCATCGCCCGCGCCGCCGACGGCCGCGTCGAACGTGCCGGCGTCGAGCGCCTGCATGTCGAACGCGTCGAACGCGGCCGGATCGACGCCGGCGGGCACCATTTCCGCTGCCTTACTTCGACTGCGCGACGGTGACGAGCGCCGGGCGCAGCACGCGGTCGGCAATCATGTAACCCTTTTGCAGCACGGTGACGACGGTGTTCGGCTCCTGCTCGGCCGGCACCATCGAAATGGCCTGGTGCTGGTGCGGATCGAACTTCTCGCCGACCGGGTTGATCGCGACGACGCGGCCCTTCTCGAGCGCGCTCGTCAACTGGCGCAGCGTCAGCTCGACGCCTTCGCGCACCTTCGCGATGTCGCCGGAGGTATCGTTGACGGCCGCTTCCAGGCTGTCCAGCACGGGCAGCAGGTGTTCCGCGAAGCTCTCGATCGCGAACTTGTGCGCCTTCGACACGTCGTCCTGCGCGCGGCGGCGCACGTTCTCGGTCTCGGCCTTCGCCCGCAGGAAGCTTTCCTGGAGCTCGGCGACCTTGGCTTGAGCCTCCGCGAGTGCCGCGTCGGCAGCTTCGGCAGCGGGTGCGGCGCCTTGCGCCGCCTGCTTCTCGCTGCCGATGTCTTCGGCCGATGGGGTAGTCGGGTTCTCTTGCGTGTTTTCCATGTCGCTGAAAGTCGATTAGAGGTTGAAGCCAAATCGGCAACCGTCGGACGTATACCCGGCGGCACCGCACATTACTGGTGCAAATAAGGGCGAAAACTGCGATTTCAAGAGGGTCTTTCGCCGGCATTCGCCAATGCCGCGAAACAACCGCGCACTTTCCGGTGCAGGCGTCGCATAGTCCGCCGGATCGGGCGAAACGGCCTGTAACAACGCTTACCGGGCAAGGACTAGCTCCGCACAGGCCGGCTGCACTACACTCCATTCAAGCGTCGGAAAGCGTGTTTACCCTGAGCTGACCGTCGCCTGACATCCACCTGGCGCCGTTTTCACCCTTGTTGTCGAGGGGAGTACCGTGAAACTGACCTTTGCGATATCGGTGGTCGCGCTGGTACTCATTGCCGGCACCACCACCATCTGCCTGTCGGGAGCCGTCACCGACCGCACGACCGAATACGGAAGCGCGCGGGCGACGTTCGACCAGATGTTCAGCTCCCACCAGAAAATCTGTCGATGATGCGCCGGTCGCGCTTCGTCGGCCGGCCGTGCAGTTCGGCCGCCGGCTCGCGATACGTGCGGCGCCGCTCCAGTTCGGCGAGCCGCGCGGCCCGCCCCGCTTCCGTTTCCTCGTAAAGCGTCTGCGCGACGCTCGCGGGCCCGCGCACGTCGCACACGCCCAGCACGGCAATGTGCCAGACGATGCCGTCGATCGCAATCTCCACCTCGTCGCCGACCCGCACGTCCTTCGACGGCTTGACCGCCGCGCCGCCGATCTTCACGTGCCCCTTGTCGACCGCATCGGTCGCGAGCGAGCGCGTCTTGAAGAACCGGGCCGCCCACAGCCATTTGTCGATCCGCAGCTTCGCGCCCGGCTCCGTGGAAATCTTGTAGTTCATGTCAGTCTCCGCCGGGCCGCCCTGCAAAGGCCGGCCGCGCCTTCGGGCGGCAGCGGGTGCAGTGGACGCGGCAGTCGTTTCATCTCAGTTGACCGGTTCGGGCTGCGCAGCCTTGACGGGCCAGCCCTGCAGATTCTCCGCGACGATCTCGCCGAGCGCGCCGATCCACGCGGACGCGCCGTTCAGGCACGGAATCCGGTGGAAAGTCTTGCCGCCGCCGGCGAGGAACTCGTCGCGCACCTCCATGCCGATTTCCTCGATCGTCTCCAGGCAATCGGCCGTGAAGCCGGGACAGAACACGTCGGCGCGCCGCACGCCGGCCTCGCCGAATTCGCGCAGCGTCGGCGCGGTGTACGGCTGCAGCCATTCGGCCTTGCCGAAGCGCGACTGGAACGTGACGCGGCATTCGGTGGTCGACAACCCCAGCGCGGCCATCAGCAAGGCGCCCGTCTGCTGACACTGGTCGTGATACGGGTCGCCGAGATCGAGCGTGCGCTTGGGCACGCCATGGAAACTCAGCACCAGCTTGTCGCCGCCCGCGAAATCGGGCCGGCCGTGCTGCACCCAGTACTGGCGCACCTGCTCGGCCAGCGCATGGATATAGGCCGGATGGTCGGCGTAGTGCCGCACCGTGCGCACTTCCGGCTGATTGCGCATGCGCGCCAGCGCGTCGAACGCGGCATCGAAGGCGGTGGCCGTGGTCGACGCCGAGTATTGCGGATACATCGGCATCAGCAGCACGCGCTCGACGCCGGCGCGCTTGAACTGCGTGAGCGCATGCGAAATGTTCGGGCTGCCGTAGCGCATCGCGTAGTCCACCATCACGTGATAGCCGTTCGACGTGAGCAGATGCCGCACGCTGTCGGTCTGGCGCTCGGTGTATACGCGCAGCGGCGAACCCTCGGGCATCCAGACGGCCGCGTATTTCTTCGCGGACGCGCGGCCGCGCAGCGGCAGGATCAGCGTGCGCAGCAGCACCTGCCAGACGGCCTGCGGGATTTCGACGACCCGCGGGTCCGACAGGAATTCGGCCAGGTAGCGCCGTACGGCGCGCGGCGTGGGCGCGTCGGGTGTGCCGAGATTGATCAGCAGCACACCGATGCGATGGGCGGCCGCGACGCTCGAAGGCGGCTCAAGATCGAAACGCATGGGCAAGAACGTGCTCGAGGCACGGGACCGGACGGTCCTCGATTATAGCGGGCCGCCCCGTGCCGTTCGGCCGACTGTCGCCGCGAGCGGCGGCGCGGCACGATAGCGGGGCGGGATCTGGCCGGCGATTGCCCGCCACCGCCGGCGGGTCACCGGTTATTGCTGGCTCAGCGTGAGCGACAGCAGGCGCGCGGTGATGTCGACGATCGGGATCACGCGGTTGTACGCCATGCGGGTCGGGCCGATCACGCCGAGCGTGCCGACGATCTGCCCGTTCACCTCGTACGGCGCGGTGACGACGCTCATTTCCTCGATCGGCACGAGCGTCGATTCGCCGCCGATGAAGATCTGCACGCCCTGGGCGTGGCTCGACACGTCGAGCAGTTGCAGGAGGCCCGTCTTTTGGTCGAATACGTCGAACAGCTTGCGCAGCCGCGCCATGTCGGAAGAAAGATCCGCCACCTCGAGCAGGTTGCGCTCGCCGGAAATCAGCACGGTGTCCTCGGTGTCGGGCACCTCGGTGCTGGCCGTCACGGCCGCGTGCATCAGCGTCGTCATGTCGCCGCGCAACTGGTCGATCTCGTCGCGCAGGCGGCGGCGCACCTCGTCGAACGACAGGCCGGCGAAATGCGCATTGATGTAGTTGGACGCCTCGGTCAGCTGCGACGGCGAATAGTCGCGCGGCGTCGCGAGCATGCGGTTCTGCACGTCGCCCTCGGGCGTGACGATGATCAGCAGGATGCGCTTGTCGGACAGGCGCATGAACTCGATCTGCTTGAACACGTGGCTGCGGCGCGGCGTCAGCACGACGCCCGCGAACTGCGACAGGTTCGACAGCACGCTCGCGGCAGCCGCGACCACCCGCTGCTGCGGCTCGCCGGCCTGCAGCGTGTTCTGCACCTGGCGCGCGACGGCCTCGGCGTCGATCGGCGCCTCGACCGTCAGCATCGTATCGACGAACAGCCGGTACCCGCGCGGCGTCGGAATGCGGCCGGCCGACGTGTGCGGGCTCGACACGAGGCCGAGTTCCTCCAGGTCGGACATCACGTTGCGGATCGTCGCCGGGCTCAGCTCGAGCCCGGAGTAACGGGACAACGTGCGCGAGCCGACCGGCTGACCGTCGGCGATATACCGTTCGATCAGGGTTTTCAGGAGGGTTCGTGCGCGAGGATCTAGCATGGTGGAAAATTTTAGCGCAACCGCGCGACTGCGGCGAGTACCGTCGGCCACCGTTGCGCGGGGCGGCCCGATCCGGCCCCGTCGGCGCACAGCCGGTTCTTTTCGTCAACGAGCTATGGTGTAATGCCGGCATGAAAACCGGTAATCAGTTCAAGACTGTCGCGCTCGTCGGCCGGAGCAACACGCCCGGCATCGCCGAACCGCTCGCCACGCTGGCGGACAGCATCGCCACGCTCGGCTTCGAGGTCGTCTTCGAAGGCGATACCGCGCGGGAAATCGGCATCGCCGGCTATCCGGCGCTCACCCCGGCCGAAATCGGGGCACGAGCGGACGTGGCGATCGTGCTCGGCGGCGACGGTACGATGCTCGGCATCGGCCGCCAGCTCGCGCCGTACCGGACCCCGCTGATCGGCATCAACCACGGGCGGCTCGGCTTCATCACCGACATCGCGGCATCCGACATGCAGGCGCTCGTGCCCGTGATGCTGGCCGGCAAGTTCGAGCGCGAGGAGCGTTCGCTGCTCGAGGCGCGGATCGTGCGCGACGGCGAACCGATCTACCACGCGCTCGCGTTCAACGACGTCGTCGTGAACCGCAGCGGCTTCTCCGGGATGGTCGAGCTGCGCGCGTCGGTCGACGGCCGCTACATGTACAACCAGCGCTCGGACGGCCTGATCGTCGCGACGCCCACCGGCTCGACCGCGTACGCGCTGTCGTCGGCCGGCCCGATCCTCCATCCGCAGCTGGCGGGCGTCGTGCTCGTGCCGATCGCGCCGCACGCGCTGTCGAACCGGCCGATCGTGCTGCCCGACGATTCGAAGATCGCGATCCAGATCGTCGGCGGCCGCGACGTCAACGTGAACTTCGACATGCAGTCGTTCACGTCGCTCGAACTGAACGATACGATCGAGGTGCGCCGCTCGAAGCACACGGTGCCGTTCCTGCACCCGATCGGTTACAGCTACTACACGACGCTGCGCAAGAAGCTGCACTGGAACGAACACGCATCGAACGAAGACGACAAGGCGTCCTGACGCCGCTGCTCCCGACACCATGCTCCGCCACCTCTCGATCCGCGACTTCGTCATCGTCGCCGCGCTCGATCTCGAATTCGACAGCGGCTTTTCCGTCTTTTCCGGCGAAACCGGCGCCGGTAAATCGATCCTGATCGACGCCCTGGCCCTCGCGCTCGGCGAACGCGCCGACGCGAGCGTCGTGCGCACCGGCTGCGGTCGCGCCGACATCACGGCCGAATTCACGCCGCACGACCGCGTCGCGCGCTGGCTCGACGAACACGCGTTCGACGCCGAGGACAGCGTGATGCTGCGCCGCGTGATCGACGCGAACGGCCGTTCGCGCGCATTCATCAACGGCACCAGCGCGACGCTCGCGCAACTGCGCGAACTCGGCGAGATGCTCGTCGACATCCACGGCCAGCACGCGCACCAGCTGCTGATGCGGCCCGACGCGCAGCGCGAGCTGTTCGACACGCATGCGGGGCTCGTCGCCGATGCCGCGAACGTCGCGCGCGCGTGGCGCGTATGGCGCGACGCGACGCAGGCGATCGACGCCGCGAAGGCGCACGAGCGCGAACTGCAGCTCGAGCGCGAAAAGCTCGCGTGGCAGCTCGCCGAACTCGACAAGCTCGCGCCGCAAGCCGGCGAATGGGACGAAGTCAGCAACGAACACAAGCGCCTGTCGCATTCGGCGAACCTGATCGAAGGCGTGCGCGGCGCGCTCAACGCGCTGTCCGAGTCCGACGACGCGATGCTCGCGCAGCTCGGCGCGATCGTGTCGAAGCTGCGCAGCCTGGCCGACTACGACACCGCGCTCGGCGATGCGCTCGCGTCGCTGGAGCCGGCCGAGATCCAGTTGCAGGAAGCCGTCTATTCGCTGTCGCATTACGCACAGCGCGTCGATCTCGACCCGGAGCGGCTCGCGCAGGTCGAAACGCGTCTCGACGCGCTGCACTCGACCGCCCGCAAGTTCCGGCTGCCGCCCGACACGCTGCACGAAGAGCATGCGGCGCGCCGCGCGCAACTCGCCGCGCTCGACGCGGCCGCCGATCTCGGCGCGCTCGAGGCGGCGCAGGCCAAGGCGCGGGAAGCCTATCTCGCCGATGCCAAACGCCTGTCGAAGGCGCGCGCACAGGCGGCCAAGGCGCTCGGCACGGCCGTCACGGCCGGCATGCAGGAATTGTCGATGGCGGGCGGGAGCTTCGAAGTCGCGCTCGTGCCGCTCGCCGACGGCGGCCCGCACGGGCTCGAACAGGTCGAGTTCCGCGTGGCCGGGCACCCGGGCGTGCCGCTGCGGCCGCTCGCGAAGGTCGCGTCGGGCGGCGAGCTCGCGCGGATCAGCCTCGCGCTCGCGGTGATCGCCAGCGCGGCGAGCCCGACGCCGACGCTGATCTTCGACGAAGTCGACACGGGGATCGGCGGCGGCGTCGCCGAAGTGGTCGGCCGCCTGCTGCACCAGCTCGGCCGCGACCGCCAGGTGCTGTGCGTGACGCACCTGCCGCAGGTCGCCGCGCGCGGCGACCATCATTTCCAGGTCGCGAAAGGCGCCGACGAGCGCGGCGGCACGGTGTCGTCGGTCGTCGCGCTCGACAAGGCGAGCCGCGTCGAGGAAGTCGCGCGGATGCTCGGCGGGCTCGAAATCACGGCCACCACACGCAAGCACGCGAAGGAAATGCTGGCGGCCTGACGCTGGCACCGCGTTGGCCGAATGCAGGAAGACCGGCGTGTGCGCCGGTCTTTTTTCACGGACGGACGATCGGCCGCTCGATCGCATCCGCCTTGCGCCGCCGAATCGTCCGTGGAATTCGAACGCGCGCCTCAAACGCCCGTTTCAGCCGCCCTGAACATCAACGGCCCCGAACACGCGCTCCCACAGCGCCGTCACGGCCGCCCGCTCGTCGGCCACCACTGCCGGATCGACGCGTGCCTTCTCCATCCCGTCGAGCCGCAGCTTGTGCTGGAGCTTCCGGTACTTGCGGTACGCCGCGCCGACACGCTCGGCCTCGTCCTCGCCCATCAGCCCGAAACGCGCGACCTCGCGCAGCAGCGCGATGTTGCCGGTATTGCGGATCAGCTCGGCGTCGCTCGACGCATGCAGCAGCACCCAGTACTGGACGATGAACTCGATGTCGACCATCCCGCCGCGATCGTGCTTCAGGTCGAACAGCTCGGTGTGGTTCGGATGGCCGGCGAACACCTTGCCGCGCATGTCGACGATCTCCTTCGCGAGCACGCCGCCGTCGCGCGGCGTCGTCAGCACCTGCTGGCGGATCGCCTCGAAAGCCGCGCCGATCTGCGCGTCGCCCGCGCTGTAGCGGGCGCGCGTCAGCGCCTGGTGCTCCCACACCCACGCGGTGTTCGCCGCATCGCCCTCGCGCAACTGGTAGCGGCGGAACGCGTCGAGATCGGTGACGAGCAGCCCGGCCTCGCCGTTCGGCCGCAGCCGCAGGTCGATGTCGAACAGCGCGCCCGCGCCGGTCGCGGTCGTGAGCCACGTGATCAGGCGCCGCGTGAAGGTCGTGTAGACGTCCGCCGAGCGCTCGTCCGGGTCGTCGTACAGGAAGATCAGGTCGAGATCCGACGCGTAGCCGAGCTCCTTGCCGCCCAGCTTGCCGTACGCGATCACCGCGAACTTCGGCACGTCGCGGTGGCGCTTCGCGAGCTGCGACCAGACGACTTCGATCGTCACGTCGAGCACCGCGTCGGCCAGCTCGGACAGCCGGTCGCTCACATGCTCGACCGACAGTTGCCCGGCCAGGTCGATCAGCAGGATCCGGAACACCTCCGCGTGCTGCGCGTGGCGCAGCAGGTCCATCTGCTGCTCGGGGCCGTCGGCCGCCGCGAGCCGCGCGCGCAGCGCATCCTTGAACGCGGGCCAGTCGAATGGGCTCGCGATCGCCTCGTCATCGAGCAATTCGTCGAGCAGCTGCGGGTGGCGGATCAGGTAGCCGCCGCCCCAGCGCGTCGCGCCGAGCACCGACAGCACACGGTCGAGCGCCGCCGGATATTCGGTCAGCAGCGCGAGATAGACGCCGCGCCGGCTCACCGTCTCGAGCAGATCGAACAGGCGCACGATCGTGTCGTCGCGGCGCGCGGCGTCGATCGTCGGCGCGGCGTCGAGCGCGCGCTGCGCGACGCTGTCGAAGCGCTGCCGGCTCTTTTCCGGCAGCCCGGTATAGCGCGACGACTGCCAGATCGCGCGCAGCCGCGCGAGCACGGCGGCCGGATCGGCGAACCCGAGGCCGTCGAGGCGCGCGACCAGCGCGTCGTCCTCGCCGTCGTCGGCCAGCGCGCCGCTCCAGATCCACGCGGCTGCCGTGTCGTCACCCGCCGTGCAAGGGCCGCCGCCCTTCACCTTGTCCGCGAAGATCTGGTCGAACTGCGCCTCGACGAAGTTCCGGTGTTCGTCCAGCACCGTCATCAGCGCCGCATAGTCGGCAAAACCGAGCGACGCGGCCAGCGCCGCGCGCTCGTCGGGTTCGACCGGCATCGCGTGCGTCTGCGCATCGTTGCGGTACTGCAGCCGGTGCTCGAGCGTGCGCAGGAAATTGTAGGCATCGGTCAGGCGCGCGCACACGTCGTCGCCGATCAGCCCGCGCGCCTGCGCATGCCGCAGCACCGCGAGCGTCGGCCGCACGCGGAATTCCGCATCCTGGCCGCCGCGGATCAGCTGGAATACCTGCGCGCTGAACTCGATCTCGCGGATCCCGCCGCGCCCGAGCTTGATGTCGTCGGCCTTGTCGGGCCGCATCGACGCGCGCCGCGCGGCTTCGTGCCGGATCTGCTGGTGCAGCGAACGGATCGCACCGATCACGCCGAAATCGAGATAGCGACGGTAGACGAACGGCTTGACGATCGATTCCAGCTGCGCCGCCAGCCGCTGCGCGGCGTCGCTGTCGCCTTCCGACACGAGCCGCCCCTTGATCCACGCATAGCGCTCCCACTCGCGCCCCTGCACGTAGAAATATTCCTCGAGCATGCCGATGCTGCAGACGAGCGGCCCCGAATCGCCGTTCGGGCGCAGCCGCATGTCGACGCGAAACACGTAGCCGTCGGCCGTGACCTCGGACAGCACGCCGATCAGGCGCCGGCCGAGCCGCGTGAAGTATTCCTGCGTGGACAGCGGCGACCGCGTGCCGCCGGTGGTTTCGCCGTCGTCCTCGTAGACGAAGATCAGGTCGATGTCCGACGACACGTTCAACTCGCGGCCGCCGAGCTTGCCCATCCCGACCACGCCGAGCACGACGCGCTGGCCGTCGGCGCCGCGCGGCTCGCCGTACAGCGCCTCGAGTTCGGCCGACAGCAGCGCGAGCGAGCGCTGCACGGCCACTTCGGCGAGATCGGTCATCGCGCCGGTGACCTCGGCGACGTCCGCCAGCCCGCGCAGGTCGCGTTCCGCGACCGCGCCGAACGCCTCGGCGCGCAACTGCCGCAGCGCGCGCTTCAGTTGCTCCTCGCCCGGCGCGGCCGTGCCGGCGGGCGTCGCGAGCAGCTCGGTCAGGCGCGCGTCGAGCTGCGCGCGGCCGAGCGGCGCGGCCGCCCACGCGGCAATCTGTTCGGCCAGCGCGGGCCGCGCGGCAGCCGCGCGGGCAAGGTATCGGGAATAGGACGTGCTGATCAGGGCGGATGCGTCGGTCATCGAGAAGCGGCCTGGCGGAAAAGGCCGGCCGGCAGCGAACCGGCGTGTGCGCCCCCCGCTGCCGGCCAGCCTCATGGACTCGGCGCGGCCCCGCCGGACGCGCACGCGCCCGTCGCGACACCGCGCGCCGGAAAGCCCGTGCCGTGCTGCCCCCAACGGCCGCCGGCACGAACCCCTGTGATACATTTCAACGTCAATCTGCAAAACTACCATATCGCCGCCCGTCCGCCGCATGTCCGACCGTCAGGAATCCGCCGTAGCTGCGCCCGAAGCGGGACCTCCGAAGCACGATCATCCGGTCCTGCGTCGCGTGTTCAGGGTGACGCTGGCAGTCGGGATCGGCACCTACTTCATCGCGTCCGGCGCCTTCCTCGGGCTGCGCTACGTAGTGCTGCCCCGCATCGACGAATTCCGCCCGCGCATCGAGCGCGCCGTGTCCGACAAGCTCCACGCCCAACTTTCGATCGGCAAGCTTTCCCCGAACTGGTCCGGCATGCAGCCGGGCGTCGAACTCACGAACCTGACGATTCGCGGCCGTGACGGCAAGGTCGCGCTGTCGGTGCCGCACGCGACGGCCGCGCTGTCGTGGATGTCGCTGCTGCGGCTGTCGCCCGCGCTGTCGAGCCTGATCGTCGACCAGCCCGATCTCGTGGTCGCGCGGGCGGCCGACGGCTCGCTGAGCGTCGCGGGCGTCGGCGTCGCCACCACCCACGGCGGCAACGACACGTTCGGCACCTGGCTGCTGAAACAGGAGGCGATCGTGCTGCGCGGCGGCACGCTGCGCTGGCGCGATGCGCAGCACGCCGCGCCGGAGCTCGTGCTGTCCGGCATCCGGATCGCGGTGCTCAACGACGGCCGCGTGCACAAGGCCGCGCTGCAGGCGCCCGCGAACGGCACGCTGCTGCTCGGCCCGCTCGATTTCCGCGCGCGCTTCAAGCACAAACCGCTCGCGCCGATCGGCAAGCCGGCGAACTGGACCGGCGACGCCTACCTGTCGACCGGCCCCGTCGACCTGCAGACGCTCACGCGCTATCTCGACGTGCCGCTCACGATCCATGCGGGCCGGATCGACAACGCGATCTGGGCGACCTTCGGCGACGGCCACCTGCGCTCGGCGGGCGGCGACCTGCAAGGCGCCGACGTCGCGCTGCGCGTGCGCCCGACGCAGCCTCGGCTCGACGTGCCGACGGTCGGCTTCGGCTGGGACATGGTGCTCGATGCGGGGCACGACTACACGCTGCACCTGACCCGCTTCAATGCGGAGCTCGGCCAGCCGCCGCTGCCGGACGGCACGCCGCTCGCCCGCTCGCTCGCGCTGTCGACGCTGACGGCGCGCTACCGCGTGCCGACCGCGAACCAGGGGCAACTGCTCAGCGTGGTCGGCGACCGCGTCGATCTCGGCATCCTCAGCGAATTCATCCGCGGGCTGCCGCTGCCGGCGCGCCTGCGCAACGAGCTGATCAAGATCGACCCGCGCGGGATGGTGTCGAACTATCACATCGAGGTCGAGCGCGCGAAACCCGCGCATGCCGATCTCGCCGACGAGGAGCGGCGCATGGGCGCCGCGCCGATCGTCCGCTACCGCTTCCTCGGCGATCTGCAAGGCATCAGCTTCGCCGCGCAGGAGCCGCCGCCCGGGCTCTCGCCGCGCGGTCACCCGCGCGCCGGCTGGCCGGGCGTCGAGAACCTGTGGGGCCGCGTCGATGCAAACGAGACGGGCGGCTCCGCACATATCGACACCGTCAAAGCGGCGGTCACCGTGCCCGGCGAATTCGACGAGCCGCGCCTGACGTTCGACCGGTTGCGCGGCAATGCCAAATGGACGATCACGCCCGCGCCCGGCGACAAGCATGCGCGCGTCGACGTGTCGCTGCCCGACCTGCTCGTGTCGAATCCCGATGCCGAAATCGCGGTGTCGGGCTCGTACACGAACCCCGGCCACGGCCGCGGCACGCTCGACCTGCGCGCCGATTTCGCCCGCGCGTCGGTCGCGCGCATTCCGCGCTACCTGCCGACCGGGATGTCCGAGCACCTGCGCGACTATCTCGGCCACGCATTGCAAGACGGCACCGTGAGCAAGGGCGCGTCGATCGTCGCGCGCGGCCCGCTCGAGAAATTCCCGTTCGAACACGAGCCGGACGCCGGCGTGTTCCATATCGTCGCGCCGTTCACCGGCGGCCGCTTCGAGCCGACGCCGTACCCGCCGCGCAAGCTCGCGAACGGCACGCCGAGCGTCTGGCCGGCGCTCGACGGGATCGACGGCGTGTTCGAACTCGCGCAGAACAAGCTGCGTTTCGACATCGAGCGCGCGCACTACAAGCGCGTCGCGCTGACGAAGGTCGCGGGCCGCATCGACGACCTCGGCAATCCGTCGCACTCGCCGCTGATCATCGACGGCCATGCGCAGGGCCCGCTCACCGACCTGATCGACTACGCGGACAACAGCTCGCTCGGCACGATGAGCAACCATATCGGCCAGCGGATCGACGCGCAGGGCCCCGCGTCGCTCGCGCTGAAGATCACGATTCCGCAACACGTCCCTCATCCGCACACGCACGTCGAAGGCGCGCTCGCGTTCGGCGGCAACACGCTGTCGACGAGCGGCGTGCCGCCGCTGTCGGCCCTGCGCGGCAGCGTGCGCTTCACCGAGGCCGGCGCGTCGCTGCACGCGCTGTCGGGGCGCTTCCTCGGCGGCCCGGTGCGCGCGAACGGCACCTTCCGGTCGCACGGCCCGTACGCGGTGGACGTCGACGGCCGGCTCGCGCTCGACGCCGCCCGCGGCCTGAACCTGCACGGCGCGGCCGCCGCGCTGCTCGAGCACGTGGTCGGCGACGCACCGTACAAGGTCGCGGTGCGCGGCGCGCCGGGCCGCCTGCCCGACGTGAGCGCGCAATCCGACCTGACGGGCGTCGCGCTGAACTTCCCGGCGCCGTTCGCGAAACCGGCCGGCACGCCGATGCCGTTCCGCTTCACGCTGCAGCCGGCGCCGCAGGTGGACGGCAAACGCCTCGAACATGCCGACCTGACGCTCGGCCCGGTGACCGCGACCTACCTGCTCGACGCGACGCGCGGCCAGCCGCTGCGCGCGGTACGCGGCGCGATGGGCATCCACCGGATGCCCGACATGCCGCAGGACGGCGTGAGCGCGGCCGTCGACGTCGCCGAGCTGGACGCCGACGCGTGGCTCGCCCTCGCCCACACGCTGAAGCCCGACACGCCGCGCGCGCCGGAACCGCAGGCCGCACCGCGCGTCGATTTCGCGAGCTTCGCGCCGAAGCGCTTCGCGTTCCATTTCGGCACGCTGAAGCTGCTCAAGCGCAACTGGGAGAACGTGATCGTCGGCGCGTCGCACGTCGACGACCTCTGGCAGGCGAACATCGCGTCGAACCAGGTTTCGGGCTACCTGTCGTGGGCGCCGGGCGGCGGTCACAACGGCGCGGGCGTACTGAACGCGCGGCTCGCGAAGCTGGTCGTGCCGCAAAGTTCGCAGCACGACCTCGTCGGCCGCGCGATGAACCTGCCGACGCCGACCGACCGCCCGATGCCGTCGATCGACCTGATCGTCGACCAGGTCGTCGCGCGCGATCACGACATCGGCCGGCTCGTCGTCAACGCGCGCAACATCGACGAAGACGGCACGCCGGTGTGGCAGCTCGACAAGCTGGAACTGGCGAACCCGGCCGCGAAGCTCACGGCGACCGGCAACTGGCGCACCTCGCGCCGCGCGCTGGCCCGCGGCGCCGACGAAAACGACGCGCCGCGCCGCACCGTGTTCGACTTCAAGCTCGACATCGACAATGCGGGCGCGCTGCTCGACCGGGTCGGCCTGCCGCGCACGCTCGCGGACGGTCACGGCTTTGTCACGGGCAAGGTCGGCTGGCGCGGCGGCCCGACCGCGGTCGACTTCCCGTCGCTCGGCGGCCAGGTCGCGCTCGATCTCGAACACGGGAAGATCCTGAAGGTCGACCCGGGCGCGGCGAAACTGCTCGGTGTGCTGAGCCTGCAGAGCCTCGCGCGCTTCCTGACGCTGAATTTCCGCGACGTGGTCGGCAAGGGGCTACCGTTCGACAAGATCACCGGTACCGGCCGGATTTCGAACGGGATCGCGCGCACCGACGACTTCTCGATGATGACGGGCCCCGCGAACGTCACCGTGCGCGGGGCGGTCGATCTCGGCACCGAAACGCAGGACCTGCATGCGCATGTCGCGCCGAAAATCAGCGCGGGCGCCGCCGCGATCGGGGCGGCCATCATCAATCCGCTGCTCGGCGTCGGCGTGCTGGCCGCGAACTACGCGCTGTCCCAGACGCTGTCGCGCGCGTTCGCGCTCGACTACGCGATCACCGGCTCGTGGGCGCACCCGCACATCGAGCGGGTGGGAAGCGATCAGGGTAAGATGAATCACGGTCCGGCCGATGCCTCGAGCCATTGAGCGCGCATCGATCCGCGCAGCGCGCCGGGCCGCACCCCATTTATGACGCAACCGATTCCGCGATGACCGACCCCGCCCGTTCCGCCACGCCCTTCCAGGTCGCCGCGCTGCAGATGGTGAGCACGCCGGACGTCACCCGCAATCTCGCCGAAGCGCGCCGCCTGATCGCGGAAGCCGCCGGTGAAGGCGCGCAACTCGTGCTGCTGCCCGAGTACTTCTGCTTCATGGGCCACCGCGACACCGACAAGCTCGCGCTCGCCGAACCGTACCGGGACGGCCCGATCCAGCAGTTCCTCGCCGACGCCGCGCGCCGCCACGGCATCTGGGTGATCGGCGGCACGCTGCCGCTGAAGGCGCCGGAACCCGATCGCGTGCTGAACACGACGCTCGTGTTCGATCCGTCCGGCAACGAGGCCGCACGCTACGACAAGATCCACCTGTTCAACTTCGAGAAAGGCGACGAATCGTTCGACGAGGCGCGCACGATCCGCGCGGGCGACACGGTCGTCGCGTTCGATGCGCCGTTCGGGCAGGTCGGCCTGTCGGTCTGTTACGATCTCCGCTTTCCGGAGCTGTATCGCCGCATGGGTGACTGCGCGCTGATGGTCGTGCCGTCGGCGTTTACGTATACGACGGGCCGCGCGCACTGGGAAATGCTGCTGCGCGCGCGGGCCGTCGAGAACCAGTGCTACGTGCTCGCGGCCGCGCAGGGCGGCAAGCACGAGAACGGCCGGCGCACGTGGGGCCACAGCATGCTGATCGACCCGTGGGGCGAGATCGTCGCGGTGCGTGACGAGGGCGCCAGCGTCGTGCTCGGCACGCTCGATCCGCAACGCATCGCCGACGTACGCCAGAGCCTGCCCGCGTGGCGGCACCGCGTGCTGACCTGAATCCGCCGCACCGCTTGAAACGCCGTGCGGCCCACCCATCTGCCCGGCAGCACCCGACAACTTTTTGAGAATCCCGATATCCGCATGAACATCATCGAACCCGGCATCCGCAACCTCGCGCTGGCGAAGGACATCCTGCTCACGCCGTACGGCCTCGACGAAAGCCTGCTCACGCGCACGATCGCCGACATCTTCACGCATCGCGTCGACTACGCGGACCTGTATTTCCAGGCGACCCGCAGCGAAGCGTGGAGCCTCGAGGAAGGCATCGTCAAATCGGGCAGCTTCAGCATCGACCAGGGTGTCGGCGTGCGCGCGGTCGCGGGCGACCGCACCGCGTTCGCGTACTCGGACGACCTGTCGCCCGAAGCGATCGCGCAAGCCGCCGCCGCCACCAAGGCGATCGCGGCGGCCGGCGGCGGCCGCCAGAAGATCAAGGCGGCCACGTCGCTGACGGGCATTTCGGGCCGCGACCTGTACCTGCCGTCCGACCCGCTCGCATCGCTCGACGCGACGGCCAAGGTGAAGCTGCTCGAACGCATCGAGCAGATGGCGCGCGGGCGCGATCCGCGCATCACGCAGGTGATGGCCGGCCTCGCCGGCGAATACGACGTCGTACTGGTCGCGCGCAGCGACGGCGCGCTCGCGGCCGACATCCGGCCGCTGGTGCGCGTGTCGGTCACGGTGATCGCCGAGCAGAACGGCCGCCGCGAGATCGGCTCGGGCGGCGGCGGCGGCCGCTTCGACTACGGCTACTTCACCGACGAAGTCCTGTCGCGCTACGTCGACGACGCGGTGCACGCGGCGCTCGTCAACCTCGACGCCCGCCCCGCGCCGGCCGGCGCGATGACGGTCGTGCTCGGGCCGGGCTGGCCGGGCGTGCTGCTGCACGAGGCGATCGGCCACGGCCTCGAAGGCGACTTCAACCGCAAGGGTTCGTCCGCGTTCGCCGGCCGGATCGGCGAGCAGGTCGCCGCGAAGGGCGTGACGGTGGTCGACGACGGTACGCTGCCGAACCGCCGCGGCTCGCTGAACATCGACGACGAGGGCAACCCGACGCAGTGCACGACGCTGATCGAGGACGGCATCCTGAAGGGCTACATCCAGGACACGCTGAACGCGCGCCTGATGAAGATGCCGGTCACCGGCAACGCGCGGCGCGAGTCGTACGCGGCGCTGCCGATGCCGCGCATGACGAACACGTACATGCTGAACGGCGACAAGGATCCGCAGGAAATCATCGCGTCGGTGAAGAACGGCCTGTACGCGGTGAACTTCGGCGGCGGCCAGGTCGACATCACGAACGGCAAGTTCGTGTTCTCGGCGTCCGAGGCGTACATGATCGAGAACGGCAAGATCACCTACCCGGTGAAGGGCGCGACGCTGATCGGCAGCGGCCCGGAATCGCTGAAGTACGTGAGCATGATCGGCAACGACATGTCGCTCGACACGGGCGTCGGCGTATGCGGCAAGGAAGGCCAGAGCGTGCCGGTCGGCGTCGGCCAGCCGACCCTGCGGATCGACAAGATGACGGTCGGCGGTACGGCATAACCGCATCGTGGCGCAGACAATCCGCGCATTTTGAAGAAAACGCGCGGATTGTCCGCATTTTCGAGCGCCCCCGGTTGCCAGCCGCGCGGGGACCGGGTATAAATTCCGAATCAACTTTTTTGACGAGCCGAATTTCCGTCATGTCCGCCAAGTTTTACTTTTACTTTTTTTGGTATCTCAGACCGCTGGCGGATCGAGAGGGTTGATGGCGCGTAAAGCGCAACCGAAATTCCCGAAAAAACCGCCGGCGAACCCGGCGGTTTTTTTTCGCCCTTCGCCAGCCGGTCGCCGCCGCAGCCGTTCAGCAGCCCCGACCGACACCACTGAATCGCCCGAATTGATGAATCTGCCGCACGCGCACTGACCGAACGGCGCCCCGGAAAATTAGGAGAAACAGCATGCCCCCGCACAACACCGACGACGTCCGCATCCGCGAACTCAAGGAACTGACGCCGCCCGCCCACCTGATCCGCGAATTCGCGTGCTCCGAAGCCGCGTCCGAGCTGATCTACCACTCGCGCCAGTCGATGCACCGCATCCTGCACGGGATGGACGACCGGCTGATCGTGGTGATCGGGCCGTGCTCGATCCACGATACGAAGGCGGCGATCGAGTACGCGGGCCGGCTCGTGAAGGAACGCGAGCGCTTCAAGGGCGAACTGGAAATCGTGATGCGCGTCTATTTCGAGAAGCCGCGCACGACGGTCGGCTGGAAGGGGCTCATCAACGATCCGCACCTCGACAACAGCTTCAAGATCAACGAAGGGCTGCGCACCGCGCGCGAGCTGCTGCTGCAGATCAACGAAATGGGGCTGCCGGCCGCGACCGAATACCTCGACATGATCAGCCCGCAGTACATCGCCGACCTGATCTCGTGGGGCGCGATCGGCGCGCGCACGACCGAGTCGCAGGTGCACCGCGAGCTCGCATCGGGGCTGTCGTGCCCGGTCGGCTTCAAGAACGGCACCGACGGCAACGTGAAGATCGCGGTCGACGCGATCAAGGCCGCGTCGCAGCCGCACCATTTCCTGTCGGTGACCAAGGGCGGCCATTCGGCGATCGTGTCGACGGCCGGCAACGAGGACTGCCACGTGATCCTGCGCGGCGGCAAGGCGCCGAACTACGACGCGGACAGCGTGAACGCCGCATGCGCGGACATCGGCAAGGCCGGCCTCGCCGCGCGCCTGATGATCGACGCGAGCCACGCGAACAGCTCGAAGAAGCACGAGAACCAGATCCCGGTGTGCGCCGACATCGGCCGCCAGATCGCGGCCGGCGACGAACGCATCGTCGGCGTGATGATCGAGTCGCACCTCGTCGAGGGCCGCCAGGACCTGAAGGAAGGCTGTGCGCTGACCTACGGCCAGAGCATCACCGACGCGTGCATCGCGTGGGACGACAGCGTGAAGGTGCTCGAAGGCCTCGCGGAATCGGTGAAGGCGCGCCGCGTCGCGCGCGGTAGCGGGAACTGACCGATCGCCTGCGTCGCAACGAAAAAGCCCGGCTCGCGCCGGGCTTTTTATTGGCCGGAGATCGTCCGTGCGCGCATCACTCGAGCGCACCCGACCCGAAGATTTCGGTGTTCACGCGTTCCGGTGCGACGCCGAGCGCGACGAGCGCGTCGCGCTGCGCCTTCATGAACGCGACCGGCCCGCAGATGTAGTAATCGGCATCCGGCACCAGCGCGTAGTGCTTCACGCGCTCCGGCGTGAGACGCCCTTCGAGGTCGTGGTCGATGCCGGCGCGATCATTCGGACCCACCAGCTCGTACAGCACCGTACGCTTGACGTTCGCGTGTTCGCCAACGGTATCGTTCAACCAGTCGCGGAACGCGTGCACCGCGCCCGAACGGCAGGCGTGAATTAACCGCACGTCGCGCGGGCTGCCCGCGGCGATCAGCGTCGACGCCATCGACATCATCGGCGTGATGCCGACGCCGCCCGAGATCAGCACGACCGGCGTATCCACGTCGCGCTTCAGCGAGAAGTCGCCCATCGGCGCGGTCACTTCGACGATCGCGCCCTCTTCGACGCCGTCATGCATCAGCGTCGATACCTTGCCGGCCGGAATCGCTTCCGGCTTGCCGGCCTCACGCTTCACCGAGATGCGCAGCCACTTGCCGTGCGGCGCATCCGAGAGACTGTACTGGCGCGGCTGGTCGACGCCGAGATCGCCGACGAAGCGCTTCACCGTGATGTACTGGCCCGGCTCGAACGTCGGCGCCGCGCCGCCGTCGGCCGGCGTCAGGTAGAACGACGTGATCTCGTCGCTTTCACGTACCTTGCGCGCGACCCTGAACGGGCGGAAGCCGCTCCACGCGGCGTTCGCGTACAGATCGGCCTCGGCGCCGATCAGGATCTGCGCGAGCTGGCCGTACGCGACGCGCCATGCCTCGAGCGTGTCGGCATCGACCGCGTCGCCGAGCACTTCGACGATCGATGCGAGCAGGTTCTCGCCGACGATCGGGTAATGCTCGGGACGGATGTTCAGGCTGGCGTGCTTGTGCGAGATGCGCGACACCGCGCCGCCCAGCGCACCGAGGTCGTCGATGTTCGCCGCATACGCATAAACGGCCTTCGCGAGCGTCTCGGGCTGGCTGCCGGTCTTCTGGTGCGTCTGGTTGAACAGGTTCTTCAGTTCCGGATGACGCGCGAACATGCGCTGATAGAAATGCTTCGTGATCGTCGCGCCGTGCTCGGCGAGGACGGGGGCGGTGGCCTTCACACGGGCCATCTGGTCAGCGGTGAGGTGGGTCATGTTCGCTCTCCTTTAAACATGCACATAGAATACATGTTTAAAGGAGAGCGCTCGCCGGGCAAATTGTCGCAGTGCGCAAAAATGTGACGGCAGGCTAACGGACGCGCCCGCGCTCCCATAACACGTCGGTTCCGCCGTCGGCGCGGTTCAGCACGCGCGCCAGCACGAACAGCAGGTCGGACAGCCGGTTCACGTACCGCCGCGGTGCATCATTGAGCGTGTCGCCGCGCCCGAGCGCGACGATCGAGCGCTCCGCGCGGCGGCACACGGTTCGGCAGACGTGCGCGAGCGACGCCGCGCGCGAGCCGGCCGGCAGGATGAACTCCTTCAGCGGCGGCAGCGTCGCGTTGTAGTCGGCAAGCCACCGGTCGAGGCGGGCGAGATGCGTGTCGTCGAGCACCGCGTGGCCAGGAATGCACAGCTCGCCGCCAAGATCGAACAGGTCGTGCTGAATCGTGACGAGCGCCGTGCGCACGTCGTCCGGCAGGGTCTCGGCCAGCAGCACGCCGAGATTCGAGTTCAGTTCGTCGACGTCGCCGATCGCGGCGATCCGCGCGTCGTCCTTGCCGATGCGCCGTCCGTCGCCAAGGCCGGTGGTGCCGTCGTCGCCCGTGCGCGTCGCGATCTTGCTCAAGCGGTTGCCCATGCGAATGTCCTCTCGTGCGCGGCCGCCATGCGGCCCGGGTGGCTGGAACGCGATTATCGCAGCCCGCGGCGGGAGGCGCAGCGGACGTTACAGCGTAGAATGGGCCGACAGTTCGACAAGCAGTCAGGAGACATTCGTGAATCACCCTGCCCCGCCGGCCGCCACGCGCCGCCCGCTGCCCCCCGCCATGCTCGATGCGCTGCGCGCCGCCTTCGGCGAGCGCGTGTCGACCGCCGACGCGGTCCGCGCCCATCACGGCCGCGACGAATCCCCGTTCGATCCGCAACTGCCCGACGCCGTCGTGTTCGCGAGCAGCACCGACGACGTGCGCGAAGTCGTGTCGCTGTGTTCGCTCTACAGCGTGCCGCTGATCCCGTACGGCGCCGGCTCGTCGCTCGAAGGTCACCTGCTCGCGGTGCGCGGCGGCGTGTCGCTCGATTTGTCGGAAATGAACCGCGTGCTGTCGATCAACGCCGAGGACCTGACCGTGACGGTCGAGCCCGGCATCACGCGCAAGGCGCTCAACGAAGCGCTGCGCGATACCGGCCTGTTCTTCCCGATCGATCCGGGCGCCGACGCCAGCATCGGCGGGATGACGGCCACGCGTGCATCGGGCACCAACGCCGTCCGCTACGGCACGATGCGCGAGAACGTGCTCGGCCTGACCGCGGTGCTCGCGGACGGCCGCGTGGTCAAAACCGGTTCCCGCGCGCGCAAGTCGTCGGCCGGCTACGACCTCACACGCCTGTTCGTCGGGTCCGAAGGCACGCTCGGCGTGATCACCGAAATCACGCTGCGCCTGCACCCGCTGCCAGAAGCCGTGTCGGCCGCGATCTGCACGTTCCCGACGATGGGCGACGCGGTGCGCACGGTGATCGAGACGATCCAGATCGGCGTGCCGATCGCGCGCGTCGAATTCGTCGATGCGCTCGCGGTGCGCTCGATCAACCGCCACTCGAACCTGACGCTGACCGAAGCGCCGACGCTGTTCTTCGAATTCCACGGCACCGAGGCCGGCGTGAAGGAACAGGCCGAACTCGTGCAGGCGCTCGCCGGCCAGAACGCCGGCCAGGGCTTCGAATGGGCGACCCGCCCCGAGGATCGCACGCGGCTCTGGTCCGCGCGCCACAACGCGTACTTCGCGATGCTGCAGCTGAAGCCCGGCTGCCGAGCGGTGACGACCGACGTGTGCGTGCCGATCTCGCAGCTCGCCGCGTGCGTCGAGGAAACCGAGGTCGACCTGCGCGCGTCGTCGCTGCCCTGCCCGATCGTCGGCCACGTCGGCGACGGCAATTTCCACGTCGCGATCCTGATCGATCCCGACAAGCCCGAGGAACTCGCCGAAGCCGAGCACATCAACGACCGGATCGTCGAGCGCGCGCTGCGGCTGGGCGGTACCTGCACGGGCGAGCACGGCATCGGGCTGCACAAGATGCGCTTCCTGCCGAAGGAGCACGGCGACAACGCGATCGACACGATGCGCGCGATCAAGCTCGCGCTCGATCCGCGCAACCTGATGAATCCAGGCAAGATTTTCACGTGCTGACCCGGCGGCGCGAGCTCGCGCCGCACGCAGGAGACCTCATGAACGCTCCCGTCGAACTGTCGAGCGCCGCACGCGCGCAGCGTCAGCGCGAAGTCGTGCAGGCGCTGATGGCCGTACTGCCGACGCACTGCCTGCTGTACCGCGACGAGGACACCGCGCCGTACGAATGCGACGGCCTGTCCGCGTACCGCCGGCTCCCGCTCGCGGTCGCGCTGCCCGAAACGGAGTCGCAGGTGCAGCGGATCGTGCAGATCTGCCGCCGCATGGAAGTGCCGATCGTGCCGCGCGGCGCCGGCACGAGCCTGTCGGGCGGCGCGCTGCCGATCGCGCTCGGCGTCGTGCTGTCGCTCGCGCGCTTCACGCGCATCGTCGAGGTCGATCCGTACGCGCGCACGGCGACCGTGCAGCCCGGCGTGCGCAACCTCGCGATCTCGGAGGCGGCCGCGCCGTACGGCCTGTATTACGCACCCGATCCGTCGTCGCAGATCGCCTGCACGATCGGCGGCAACGTCGCGGAAAATTCCGGCGGCGTCCACTGCCTGAAATACGGTCTGACCGTGCACAACGTGATGCGCGTGCGCGCGGTGACGATCGACGGCGAGGTGGTCGAATTCGGCTCGCTCGCGCTCGACATGCCGGGCCTCGACCTGCTCGCCGTGATGATCGGCAGCGAAGGGATGTTCGCGATCGTCACCGAGGTCACGGTACGGCTGATTCCGAAGCCGCAGACCGCGCAGCTCGTGATGGCGAGCTTCGACGACGTCGTCAAGGGCGGCGAGGCGGTGGCGGCGATCATCGCGTCGGGCATCATCCCGGCCGGGCTCGAGATGATGGACAAACCCGCCACGCAAGCGGTCGAGGCGTTCACGCACGCGGGCTACGACCTCGACGCGAAGGCGATCCTGCTGTGCGAATCGGACGGCACGCCGGAAGAAGTCGCCGAGGAAATCGTCCGGATGACGGCCGTGCTGCGCGAACACGGCGCGACGCGCATCCAGGTGTCGCGCAACGAACACGAGCGGCTGCGCTTCTGGTCCGGCCGCAAGAACGCATTTCCGGCCGCCGGGCGCATTTCCGCCGATTACTACTGCATGGACGGCACCGTGCCGCGCCGCGCGATCGGCCCGCTGCTCGCACGCATCGAGCAGCTCGAAACCCGCTACGGGCTGCGCTGCATCAACGTGTTCCATGCGGGCGACGGCAACATGCATCCGCTGATCCTGTACAACGCGAACGACCCGGACGAGTTGCACCGCGCCGAGCAGTTCGGCGCGGAAATCCTCGAATGCTGCGTGGAATTCGGCGGCAGTGTGACCGGCGAGCACGGTGTCGGCATCGAAAAACTCAATTCGATGTGCGTGCAGTTCTCGCCGCAGGAGCGCGACGCGTTCTTCGCGGTCAAGCGCGCATTCGATCCGGCCGGGCTGCTGAATCCGGACAAGGGCATCCCGACCCGCGCGCGCTGCGCCGAATACGGTCGCCAGCACGTGCGCGGCGGTCTGTTGCCGCACCCCGACCTGCCGCGCTTCTGAGCGGTGCGCGCGGGTCGCGCCCCGCACCGGCGGCCGTGGTGCAGGGGTCTGCCGCGCCCGCGCGACGCGTTCGGGCGCCGGCGCCGGCAGGCCGCATCCGATACGGGGCTTAGGGATAGTCGCGATGTGGAATCGCGCCACCCCGGTACAATCGACCGAACAACGAGACGAGAAAGCAACAGGACATGGAAGAGGACGACATCGTCGCCGGATGGGCCGAGCGCATCCGCGCCGCCAGTGCCGACGGCCGGCCGCTGCGGATTCGCGGCGGCGGCACCAAGGACTGGTACGGCCAGGCGCTCGAGGGCGAAATACTCGACACGCGTGCGTTTCAGGGCATCGTGTCGTACGACCCGGCCGAACTCGTCGTCACGGTCCGCGCGGGCACGCCGCTCGCGCAGCTGGAAACCGCCCTCGCCGAGTGCGGCCAGATGCTGCCGTTCGAGCCGCCGCACTTCGGCCGCACGGCCACCGTCGGCGGCTGCGTCGCGGCCGGCCTCGCGGGCCCGCGCCGCGCCACCTGCGGCGCCCCGCGCGATTTCGTGCTCGGCACCACGCTGATGAACGGCCGCGGCGAAATGCTGCGCTTCGGCGGGCAGGTCGTGAAGAACGTCGCCGGCTACGACGTGTCGCGGCTGATGGCCGGCGCGCTCGGCACGCTCGGGCTGATGCTCGACCTGTCGATCAAGGTGCTGCCGATGCCCGTCGCCGAGGTCACGCTGAAGTTCGAGATGACCGCGACCGACGCGGTGCGCAAGCTCAACGAATGGGGCGGCCATCCGCTGCCGGTCAGCGCGAGCGCGTGGCGCAACGGCACGCTCGTGCTGCGCCTGTCGGGCGCGGAAGCCGCCGTGAAATCCGCGAAGACGCTGCTCGGCGGCGAAGTCGTCGACGCGGTCGAGGCCGAGCGCTTCTGGTCCGGCCTGCGCGAGCATACCGACCCGTTCTTCAACGGCATCCCGCCCGGCTATGCGCTGTGGCGCCTGTCGCTGCCGTCGATCACCGAACCGATGCACCTGCCCGGCACCCAGTTGATGGAATGGGGCGGCGCGCAGCGCTGGTGGATCACCGACGCCGACGCGCAAACCGTGCGCATGAGCGCGAAACAGGCCGGCGGCCATGCGACGCTGTTCCGCGCGGGCGACACCTACGACCGCAGCGCGGGCGTGTTCACGCCGCTGCCCGCGCCGATGATGAAAATCCACCGCGGGCTGAAGAGCGCGTTCGATCCCGCGCGCATCTTCAATCGCGGCCGGCTTTACCCTGAGCTCTGAGGGCTGGATGCAAACGAATCTCGCCGATTTCATCCGCAATACGCCCGACGGCGACGAGGCCGACGCGATCCTGCGCAAGTGCGTGCACTGCGGGTTCTGCACCGCGACCTGCCCGACCTATCAACTGCTCGGCGACGAACTCGACGGCCCGCGCGGCCGCATCTACCTGATCAAGCAGATGGTCGAAGGCGCACCCGTCACGCGCAGCACGCAACAGCATCTCGACCGCTGCCTCACGTGCCGCAGTTGCGAGACGACCTGCCCGTCCGGCGTCCAGTACGGCCGGCTCGTCGAGATCGGGCGCAAGCACGTCGAGGCGCAGGTGGAACGCCCCGCGCAGCAGCGGCTGATGCGCCGCGTGCTCGCGAGCGTCGTGCCGAACGCGGCGCTGTTCTCGCCGATGATGCGGCTCGGCCAGCACGTGCGGCCGCTGCTGCCGAAGCGGCTGCGCGACAAGGTGCCGCCGCGCACGCGACTGCTCGAATGGCCGCACCGCACGCATCCGCGCAAGATGCTGATGCTCGGCGGCTGCGTGCAGCCGTCGATGCTGCCGAACATCAACATCGCGACCGCGCGCGTGCTCGACGCGCTCGGCATCGAGACGGTCGTCGCGCCCGACGCGGGCTGCTGCGGCGCGATCCGCCTGCACCTGAACTATCACGACGAAGCGCTCGACGATGCGCGCCGCAACATCGACGCGTGGTGGCCCCACGTCGAACAGGGCGTCGAGGCGATCGTGATGAACGCGTCGGGCTGCGGCGCGACGGTGCTCGAATACGCGCACCTGCTGCGCGACGATCCGGCCTACGCGGAGAAGGCGCAGCGCATCGTGTCGCTGACGCGCGACGTCTCCGACGTGCTGCTCGCGTTCGAGGCCGAACTCGCGACGATCGCGCGGCGCCGCGCGATCCATACGGTCGCCTATCACCCGCCGTGCACGCTGCAGCACGGCCAGCAGTCGCGCGGCAAGGTCGAGCGCCTGCTGGAGACGCTCGGCATCGACGTGCGGCTGCCGGCCGACAGCCACCTGTGCTGCGGCTCGGCCGGGACCTACTCGCTGACGCAGCCGTCGCTGTCGTACCGGTTGCGCAAGCAGAAGCTGCTGAAGCTGCAGGCGCTCGAGCCGCAGATGATCGTGTCCGGCAACATCGGCTGCATCGCGCATCTGCAGAGCGGCACGCAGGTGCCGGTCGCCCACTGGGTCCAGCTCGTCGAGCATTTGCTGTACGGCTAGGCCTCGTCCCGGCGCGCAACGGGTGGACGGGCGCACGCGCGGCGTCCGTATAATGAACGGGTCGATGCGCCGCGTGTCGCGGCGCATCGGCTTCATGCCCGCTTCCGTGCTGCTTCCGTGCCTGCTTTCGTGCCCGTCATGTCCGATCTCGCCGCCCGCCTCGCCTCCGTTCACCGCCGCATCGCCGACGCCGCCCGCGCGGCCGGCCGCGATCCCGCCACCGTCTCGCTGCTCGCCGTGTCGAAGACGTTCCCGGCCGACGACGTACGCGCCGCGCATGCGGCCGGGCAGCATGCGTTCGGCGAGAACTACGTGCAGGAGTCGATCGACAAGATCGACGCGCTCGCCGACCTGCGCGCGAGCCTCGAATGGCATTTCATCGGCCCGCTGCAATCGAACAAGACGCGCCCCGTCGCCGAGCGCTTCGACTGGGTCCATTCGGTCGACCGGCTGAAGATCGCGCAGCGCCTGTCGGAACAGCGCCCCGCGCACCTGCCGCCGCTCAACGTGTGCGTGCAGGTCAACATCAGCGGCGAGGCGTCGAAGAGCGGCGTCGCGCCGGCCGACGTGGCCGAGGTCGCGCGGGCGGTCGCCGCGCTGCCGTCGCTGCGGCTGCGCGGCCTGATGGCGATTCCCGAACCGGCCGACGACACCGACGCGCAACGCGCGCCGCATCGCGCACTGCGCGCGTTGTTCGACACGTTGCGCGCCGACGGCCTGCCGCTCGACACGCTGTCGATGGGCATGTCCGCCGATCTCGACGCGGCCGTGCTCGAAGGCGCGACGATCGTGCGCGTCGGCACCGCGATCTTCGGCGCGCGCGATTACGCGCACTGAATGCCGCGCCCTTTTCCGCCTTTCCGTTCACTCACTCGCTCATTCCCGACATCATGAAAATCGCATTCATCGGCGGCGGCAACATGGCCGCGGCCCTGATCGGCGGCCTGATCAAGCGCGGCGTCGCCGCGGACGGCCTGTACGCCATCGACGTCAACGAAGACGTCCGCGCGCGCGCCGCGCAGCAGTTCGGCATCCGCACCGGCGCGGCCGTCGACGCGACGCTCGCCGATTACGACGCGATCGTGCTCGCGGTGAAGCCGCAGGTGCTGCACGAGGTCGCGCAGGCGCTCGCGCCGCACCTGAAGTCGCAACTCGTGATCAGCATCGCGGCCGGCATCCGCGGCACGGATCTCGCCCGCTGGCTCGGCGGCTACGCGCGCGTCGTGCGCACGATGCCGAACACGCCCGCGCTGGTCGGCATGGGCGTGACGGGCCTGGCCGCGC
>NZ_JACFYV010000319.1:0-5360 GCF_016759955.1 Burkholderia sp. KCJ3K979 | reverse complement strand
GTGTCCCGGTCGTGCGTTGTTCCCCGCAATTCGACATTTGTGCGCGCGCAACAATGGCGATGCCTCGCGCCAGGCGCCAGGCGGGCAACCCGATGCCCGCCTGGCGCCTGGCGCGGCGGTCTTTAAAACCACATCTCACGAGGACATACCATGCAACTCCAATCCCATCCGGCATGCCGCCCGTTCTACGAAGCCGGCGAACTCTCCCAACTGACGGCCTTCTACGAAGAAGGCCGTAACGTCATGTGGATGATGCTGCGATCGGAGCCGCGGCCGTGCTTCAACCAACAACTCGTCACCGACATCATCCATCTCGCGCGCGTCGCACGCGACTCGGGCCTCAAGTTCGACTTCTGGGTGACGGGCTCGCTCGTCCCCGAGCTGTTCAACGTCGGCGGGGACCTGAGCTTCTTCGTCGACGCGATCCGCAGCGGCCGACGCGACCAGCTGATGGCGTACGCGCGCTCGTGCATCGACGGCGTGTACGAGATCTACACGGGCTTCGGCACCGGCGCGATCTCGATCGCGATGGTCGAGGGCAGCGCGCTCGGCGGCGGCTTCGAGGCCGCGCTCGCGCATCACTACGTGCTCGCGCAGAAGGGCGTGAAACTCGGCTTCCCCGAGATCGCGTTCAACCTGTTCCCGGGCATGGGCGGCTATTCGCTGGTTGCGCGCAAGGCGAACCGCGGCCTCGCGGAATCGCTGATCGCGACCGGTGAAGCGCATGCGGCCGAATGGTACGAAGATCAGGGGCTGATCGACGAGACGTTCGACGCCGGTGACGCGTATCTGGCGACGCGCACCTTCATCGACGTGACGAAGCCAAAGCTGAACGGCATCCGCGCGATGCTGCGCGCCCGCGAACGCGTGTTCCAGCTGTCGCGCTCGGAGTTGATGGACATCACGGAAGCGTGGGTGCATGCGGCGTTCACGATCGAGCCGAAGGATCTCGCGTACATGGAACGCCTGGTGATGCTGCAGAACCGGCGCGTGTCGAAACTGCGCACGGTGTAATGCGACGGGCGCCGCCGGGGCCGGCGGCGCCTTTTTCCGGAACGACGCTCAGGCGATCAGCCTGAGCTTTCTCGTCTCCGCGAGCCACGCCTCGAACGCCTGCGCCGGCATCGGCCGCGCGTAGTAGTAGCCCTGCGCGTGATCGACGTCGAGCTGCTTGAGGAATTCGGCTTCCGCATGCGTTTCGACGCCTTCCGCGACCACCGCGAAATTCAGCGCCTTCGCGAGCGACACGACGGAGCGCACCAGCGCCTGCGAGCGCGGATTGCGGTCGATCGCCGTGATGAAGGTGCGGTCGAGCTTGATCGCGTCGAGCGGCAGGCGCGACAACTGCGACAGCGACGAATAGCCGGTGCCGAAATCGTCGAGATGGATCTCCGCGCCGAGCTGGCGGAACTGCCGCATCAGCCCGTTGGCCGCCTCCTCGTCCTCGATGAAGCAGCTCTCGGTCAGCTCGATGTCGAGCAGGCCGGGCTTGAGCCCCGCGCCGTCGAGAATCGACGCGAACTGGTGCACGATGTTCATGTCCTGCAACTGCCGCGCGGACAGGTTCACCGCGATCCGGACGCCGAGCCCCTTCGCCTTCCACGCGGCCGCCTGCGCGGCCGCGGTGCGCATCACCCAGCGCCCGAGCGGCGCGATCAGCCCCGACTCTTCCGCGAAGCGGATGAACTCGACCGGCGCGACGAGCCCGCGATCGGGCGACTGCCAGCGGATCAGCGCCTCGACGGCATGTACGTCGCCCGTCGCGATATCGACGACCGGCTGGTAGTGCAGCACGAACTGCTCTTCCTCGAGCGCCTTGCGCAGGTTCGTGTCGAGCCACATGTACTTCGCGACCTTCTGGTTCATCTCCAGCGAGAACACGCGATACGTATGCTTGCCCTCTTCCTTCGCGACGTACATCGCGGTGTCGGCGCTGCGGATCAGCGTCTCGAGCGAATCGCCGTGCTGCGGATGCATCGCGATGCCGATCGAACAGCTCGTGTAGACCTCCATCAGCCCGAGATGGATCGGCGTGCGCAGCCGTTCGAGGATGATCTGCGCGGTCGCTTCGAGCAGCGGCCGCGTGGCGTGTTCGAACAGCACGAGGAATTCGTCGCCGCCGAGCCGCGCGAGCGTCGCGCCGGACGGCAGGCAGCCGCTGATGATCGCCGACACGTCCTGCAGCAGCCGGTCGCCGGTGATGTGCCCGTAGTGATCGTTGACGCGCTTGAAGTTGTCGAGATCGAGGAACAGGATGCCGACGTGGCCGCGCGTATTGGCGTCCTCCTCCGCGATCGCCGCGTGGATGCGCTCGCTGATCGCGTGGCGGTTCGGCAGCCCGGTGAGCACGTCGGTGTTCGCGAGCTCGGTGAGCCGCTGCTGCGCGTTGCGCTCCTCGGTGATGTCGATGCCCGAGCAGATCAGGTACTGCTCGTCGACGCCGCTGCCGCTCTGCACGAACTTGTTGCGGAACTGGAACAGGCGCGGCCCGTTGACCGTGTTGATGTAGCGCTCGACCGCGAACGACTGGTTGCTCGCGAAGAAGCCCGTGATGTTGCTGCGCGACTGCGCGCCCTGCTCGGGGCTCATGAACAGCTCGAACGCGCTGCGGCCGATCACGTCGACCTCGCGCTTGCCCGTCACTTCCTCGCACAGGCGGTTGAAGCGCTGCACCATCCCGTTGCGGTCGAGGATCACGACGAGCGAATTCACTTCGGACACGACCTGCTCGGCGAACGCGAGCCCGTGCGACAGGTCGCCGGCGACGGACTCGGTATCGGAATAGGCGGACGCCGTGCCGGCCCAGTCGACCGTATTGACCTTCCTGCCGACGAGATGGAGGCTGACCGGGTTGCCGAACAGCACGATGTCGAGCACGAGGTGCGACGTGACACCGGTCAGCGCGCGGATGCGCGCGGCCTGCTCGACCGTCAGCGCGACCGCGACGTTGGTCAGGCCGCGGACCGCGGCCAGTTCGAGCGCGTTGCTGTCGCTGCCGAGACGCCAGCAGGGGCTGCGCGTACCGACATGCGCCTCGAGCACCGCGCTATCGTTTTCGTCATCCATGGACACGCCCCGATCCAGAAAAAAACGCATAGTGTAGACGGAGGCGAGTGGGCCGACCGCCTTCCCGGGCCACGCAGTGCGCGTGCCCGGCAGGGCTGCCGTGATTGCCGTGACGGCGGGCCTCGTCCCGTTACTTGTTTCCAGCTGATGCGACCGGCGTTCGCGCGTGATGCGCAGGTTCCACCTTACGAATGATGAGAGCCATCTTATCAAATGACGATGAGGATTGGCACTCACATTTAGAGCAGAGTGTCAAGGAATCGGGACTCGATTGGCAAGCCGGATTATTCATGATTGGCAGCGGCGAATGCGCAGGTGACGCGGCGCGCATCCGGGGCAGCCAGACGGTCCGGAAGCCCCGCCGGGCGGGCGTTTATGACCGATCCCCGGATAAGGGGCCGGATGCTCGAAGGCGTCGCCGCGGCGGGGGTGAATTGCGTACCGCGCGCCGGTTTTTTGTCATTTTTGATTCCATTCGCGCGTGAATGCCGGGCTTTATTCCACAGTTCGTTGCAATCTCCTCTGCCCGCCCCGGCGCGGGGCATCCGCGCCGGGAGCCGGATGCGCGGCTCAGTCCGCCGCGCCGTAGCCGCCGCCGCCCGGCGTTTCGACGACGAACACGTCACCGGGCGCCATCTGCGCGCGGCCGATATGGTCGAGCACCTCGACCGTGCCGTCCGCCCGCTCGATCGTGTTGCGGCCGAGCGCGCCGGCCGCGCCGCCCGCCGCGCCGAACGGCGCGTGAATCCGGTTGTTCGACAGGATCGACGCCGTCATCGGCTCGAGAAAGCGGACCCGCCGCACCGCGCCGTCGCCGCCGCGCCAGCGGCCGCCGCCGCCCGAGCCGGCGCGGATCACGTGCGAATCGAGCCGCACCGGGTAGCGCCATTCGAGCACCTCCGGATCGGTGAGCCGCGAGTTCGTCATGTGCGTCTGCACCGCGCCGACGCCCGCGAAGCCGTCGCCCGCGCCGCTGCCGCCGGCGATCGTCTCGTAGTACTGGTACTGATCGTTACCGAATGTGAAGTTGTTCATCGTTCCCTGGCTCGACGCGACGCAGCCGAGCGCGCCGTACAGCGCGTTGGTGATCGCCGACGACGTCTCGACGTTGCCCGACACGACGGCCGCCGGGTAGTCGGGGTTCAGCATCGAGCGGGCCGGCACGATCACGGTCAGCGGCTTCAGGCAGCCGGCGTTCAGCGGGATGTCGTCGCCGACCAGCGTGCGGAACACGTACAGCACCGCCGCCATGCAGACGGCCTTCGGCGCGTTGAAGTTGTTGTCGAGCTGCGCGGACGTGCCGGTGAAATCGATCTCCGCGCGGCGGGCCGCGCGATCCACGCGGATTGCGACGCGAATCTCCGCGCCGTTGTCGAGCGGGTAGCGGTACGCGCCATCCTGCAGCGCACCGATCACGCGCCGCACGGCTTCTTCCGCGTTGTCCTGCACGTGCCCCATGAACGCGAGCACGACGTCGCGGCCGAACTGCGCGACCATCCGGCGCAGCTCGTCGACGCCCTTCTGGTTCGCGGCGACCTGCGCGCGCAGGTCGGCCATGTTCTGCTCGACGTTGCGCGCCGGGTAGCGGCCCGATGCGAGCAGCGCGCGCGTGTCGGCGTCGCGCAGCACGCCGGCCGACACGAGCTGCCAGTTGTCGATCAGCACGCCTTCCTCGTCGATATGCGTCGAATCGGGCGGCATCGAGCCCGGCGTCGTGCCGCCGATGTCCGCGTGGTGGCCGCGCGAGCCGACGTAGAACAGCGGCGCGTCCGAGCCGTCCGCGAACACCGGCGTGATGACGGTCACGTCCGGCAGGTGCGTGCCGCCGTGGTACGGATCGTTCAGCATGAACACGTCGCCGTCGCGCATGCGGCCGCGGTTGCGCTCGATCACCGTGCGGATACTCTCGCCCATTGAGCCGAGGTGCACGGGCATGTGCGGCGCGTTCGCGATCAGGTTGCCGTCGCCGTCGAAGATCGCGCACGAGAAGTCGAGCCGCTCCTTGATGTTCACCGAGTACGCGGTGTTCTGCAGCCGCAGCCCCATCTGCTCGGCGATCGACATGAACAGGTTGTTGAAGATCTCGAGCCGCACCGGGTCGGCATCGGTGCCGAGCGAGCGGCGCGTCGGCAGCGGCGTCGTGCGCGTCAGCACGAGGTTGCCCTGGGCGGTCATCGCGGCGCGCCAGCCGGGCTCGACGACGGTCGTGCCGTTCTGCTCCGCGACGATCGCCGGGCCGTCGATCGTGTCGCCGGCGCGCAGCGTGTCGCGCACGACCAGCGCCGCGTCGTGCC
>NZ_JACFYV010000318.1:0-5535 GCF_016759955.1 Burkholderia sp. KCJ3K979 | reverse complement strand
GGGCAAGTGCTGTCGGGCGCCGTGGGGGCGGTGACCGGCGCACTCGGTGGTAGCGGCGGCACGGTGCAGCCGCTCGGGGCGGTGCAGGGCGTGGTGAACCAGGTGACGGGTGCGCTCGGTGGGGGCAACCCGGCAGGTGCGTTGACGGGGGCGTTGAATACGGCGACGGGGACGCTGAGCAATGCGCTGGGCACGGCAACGGGCGCACTGGGCGGGATTGGCGGTGGTGCGAATCCGCTGGTGCCGGTGCAGGGTGTGGTGAATCAGGTGACGGGCGCGCTGAGTGGTGGCAACCCGGCCGGTGCACTGACCGGCGCACTGAATACGGCAACCGGCACGCTGAGCAATGCGCTCGGCACGGCAACCGGCGCACTGGGCGGCATCGGTGGCGGCGCGAACCCGTTGGCGCCGGTTCAGGGTGTGGTGAATCAGGTAACGGGTGCGCTGAGTGGCGGCAACCCGGCCGGCGCACTGACCGGTGCGCTGAATACAGCGACGGGGACGCTGAGCAACGCGCTCGGCACGGCAACGGGCGCACTGGGCGGTATCGGCGGTGGTGCGAATCCGCTGGCGCCGGTTCAAGGCGTCGTGAATCAGGTAACGGGTGCGCTCGGTGGCGGTAACCCGGCAGGTGCGCTGAGCGGTGCCGTGGGTACGGTTACCGGCGCACTGGGCGGCATCGGCGGTGGCTCGAACCCGCTGGCGCCCGTACAAGGTGTCGTGAGTCAGGTAACAGGTGCGCTCGGTGGCGGCAATCCGGCAGGTGCGCTGAGCGGTGCCGTAGGTACGGTTACCGGCGCGCTCGGCAATCTGGGCGGTGGCTCGAATCCGCTGGCAGCGGTTCAGGGTGTCGTGAACGGGCTCACGGGGACGATCGGCGGTGGCGATCCGGCCGGCGCGCTGACCGGCGTCGTTGGTACGGTCACGGGGGCGCTGGGCAACCTCGGCAGCGGCTCGAACCCGCTCGCGCCGGTGCAAGGCGTAGTGAATGGCGTTACGGGCGCGCTTGGCGGCGGCAATCCGGCTGGCGCATTGACCGGCGCGCTCGGCACGGTGACGGGCGCACTGGGCGGTGTTGGCGGCGGCAACCCGGCCGGCGCATTGACTGGCGCCCTCGGTACGGTGACGGGCGCATTGGGCGGTGTTGGCGGCGGTAACCCGGCCGGCGCATTGACTGGCGCCCTCGGTACGGTGACGGGCGCATTGGGCGGTGTTGGCGGCGGTAACCCGGCCGGCGCATTGACCGGCGCCCTCGGCACGGTGACGGGTGCCTTGAGCGGTGTTGGCGGCGGCAACCCGGCAGGCGCATTGACCGGCGCCCTCGGTACGGTGACGGGCGCATTGGGCGGTGTTGGCGGCGGCAATCCGGCCGGCGCATTGACCGGCGCGCTCGGCACGGTGACGGGCGCACTGGGTGGTGTTGGCGGCGGTAACCCGGCCGGCGCATTGACCGGCGCGCTCGGCACGGTGACGGGCGCACTGGGCGGCGTTGGCGGCAACAACCCGGCTGGCGCCTTGACCGGCGCCCTCGGCACGGTGACGGGCGCATTGGGCGGCATCGGCGGTGGCAACCCCGCTGGCGCACTGACCGGCGCGCTCGGCACCGTAACCGGCGCCCTGGGCAACCTCGGCGGCGGCGCGAACCCGATCACCCCGATCCAGAACATCGTGAACCAGGTCACGGGCACGCTCGGCAGCGGCAACCCGACCGGCGCACTGAGCAACGCGGTCAACACGATCACCGGCACGCTCAGCAACGTCGGCGGTGCAGGCAGCCCGCTCGCGCCGGTGCAAGGCGTCGTGACGCAACTCGCCGGTACGCTCGGCAACGGCGATCCTGCGGGTGCGCTGACGAACGCACTGAACTCGGTGACGGGCGCGCTCAGCGGCGCGAACCCGCTGGCGCCGGTGCAGGGCGTCGTGAACCAGGTCGTCGGCACGCTGTCGGGTGCAGGCGGCGGCAGCCCGATCACGCCGATCACGAACCTCGTCAACGGTTTGCAGAACGCACTGCCGGGCGGTAATCCGGCCGGCGCGCTGACCGGCGCACTCGGTTCGGTGACGGGCGCGCTCGGCAACCTCGGCGGCACGAACCCGCTGGCGCCGGTGCAAGGCGTCGTCAACCAGGTCGTCGGCACGCTCGGCGGCAGCAACCCGGCCGGCACGCTGAGCAACGTGGTCGGGACGGCCACGGGCGCCCTCGGCAACGCGGTCGGCTCGGTGGCCGGTGCGCTCGGCGCGCTGGGCGGCACGAGCCCGCTGGCGCCGGTGCAGGGCGTCGTGAACCAGGTCGTCGGTACGCTCGGCAGCGGCAATCCGGCCGGTGCACTGACGGGCGCGCTGAACTCGGTGACGGGTGCCCTCGGCAACCTCGGCGGCTCCAATCCGCTGGCGCCGGTGCAAGGCGTCGTCAACCAGGTGGTTGGCACACTGTCCGGTGCGGCCGGCAATAGCCCGATCGCCCCGATCACGAACCTCGTGAGCGGCCTGACGGGCGGCGGCAACCCGGCCGGCGGCAACCCGGCCGGCGCACTGACCGGTGCGCTCGGTTCGGTGACGGGCGCACTCGGGTCCGGTCCGGCGGCGCTCGGCCAGGCGGCCGGCGCGCTGTCGGGGGCGGCCGGTTCGACGGCAGCGGCGGGCGGCAGCCTGCTCGGCGCGGGCGCGAATGCGGCCGGCGGTACGGCCGGCGCGGTCGGTTCGCTGCTGACGACGGGCGCCAACTCGACGGCGACGGTCGTCAATGCGGCCGGCACGTCGGTGGGCACGGTGCTCGGTTCCGCGCCGGGCCTGTCGGTGACGCCGCATTCGGGCAACGGCTCGGCGAACAACCCGCTCGCACCGGTGACGACGCTGCTCCAGTCGCTGACCGGCGCATTGCCGAGGTAACCGGCCGAACCCGCACGACGGCGCCGTATCGGCCGTCGTGCGAGACGCTCGCGCGATACGGCCCCTGCAACAGGGGGCGCGCAACGCGGCATGACAGCGATGTCATGCCGCGTTGTCATTTCAGGCTTCCGCTCGCTTTCGTCGCATGAATGATCGCCGCCGCGCGTCGCGGCGTGGCATGGAATAACCGGCCATCCCTGTCCGTTTACATACCGAGTTCCGGCACCGCCGGCCGGCGGGATAATGATCGCGACGCAGCCGATCGTCCCGTCCGGCGGCATCGTGTCGCGACACGACGTCAAGGAGAACGGGAATGAAACGGATGCTCTTCGCCGCCGCGCTGACGGCGGCGATCGTGCGGCCGGCGGCCGCGGAACCGCCACAGGTCGGCGACGGGAAACTGGTCGACGAAGCGCACATGACGTTGTACGTGTTCGATCGCGATGCGCCGGGCAAGAGCATGTGCGACGGCACGTGCGCAGCCAACTGGCCGCCCGCGCTCGCCGACGCGTACGACAAGGCGTCGGGTGCGCTGAGCCTCGTCGCCCGCGACGACGGCAAAAAGCAGTGGGCATACCGCGGCCGCCCGCTGTATCGCTGGAAGATGGACCACAAGGCCGGCGACGCGGGCGGCGACGGAATCGGCGGCATGTGGCACGTCGCACGGCCGTGACCGCACGGCGACGCGCGAGGCATCCCGATGAGCTATGAGTCGGACCTGCTGGTGTGGCTTCCGCATCTCACGCGCTATGCGCGTGCGCTGACGGGCGAGCGCGCGTGGGCCGACGATCTCGTGCAGGACACGCTCGAGCGTGCGCTGAACCGGCCGCCGCGCGACGGCGGCAACCTGCGCGCGTGGCTGCTGACGCTGTTGCGGCACCGCTTCATCGATCAGTTGCGCGCGCGGCACGAGATCGCGGTCGACGACGCGACGGCGCCGTGGCAGACGATGGCTGCCCCCGCCGGCGAGGTCGGCGGCCTGGAGTTGCGCGACGTGCAGCGCGCGCTGTACCGGCTGCCGGTCGAGCAGCGCGAGGTGCTGTTGCTGGTCGCGCTCGAGGAGTTGAGCTATCGCGATGCCGCGCAAGTGCTCGGCGTGCCGGTCGGCACGGTGATGTCTCGGCTCGCGCGGGCGCGTGCGCAGATGCGCGCGTTGCTGTCGGACGCGCCGTCGTCGCACGGCACGGCCACGTTACGGGTGATCGGGAAGCCATGATGGACGATCCGCGCAAGCCTTCGAACCAGCAGGACGACGATGCGTCGGCGCAACTGCTGTCCGCGCTGCTGGACGGCGAACTGTCCGGGCACGAGCGGCGCGAGATGCTCGAGCGCCTGCAGTCCGATCCACAGGAGGCCGAACGATTCGCGCATTACCGTGCGCAGCGCGATGCGCTGAAAGCACTGTTCCCGTTGCCGGCCGCCGCGCCCGCGTTGTTCGTGCAGCGCCGCGCGCCGCGCTGGCGCGCCGTCGCCCACGCGTTCGCCGGGCTGGCGGCCGGGCTGCTGATCGGCGTCGCGCTGCATGCGGGCTGGGCGGCGTTCGGCCGCGAACCGGCGTTCGCCGCGCGCGCGGATGTCGCGTACGCCGTGTACGCCGCCGACCGCGAGCATCCGGTGGAAGTCGGTGCGGCCGATCCCAAGCGTCTCGCCGCGTGGCTGTCGGCGCGGATTGGCCGGCCGGTGCGCGCGCCGTCGCTCGACGAATACGGTTACGCGCTGCTGGGCGGCCGGTTGCTGCCCGGCGACGCGGGGCCGGCCGCGCAGCTCATGTACCAGCGCGCGGACGGCGCGCGCGTGACGCTGTACATGACCGCATACGATGCGCGGCGCCTCGCGCCGCGGGCGATGTCGGCCGACGGCCGCTACACGTATTTCTGGTCGGATCGCGGCATGGGTTATGCGCTGTCCGGCCGTGGCGACGAACGGCGTCTGCGCGAACTCGCGATCGACGCATGCGGCGCGCTGGGCGGGCCGACCGACGCGTGGAAGGGATGACGCGCGGCGCCCGCAGGGAGCAGGCGATGAAGACGGCGATGATGAAGGGACTCGTGCTGGCAGCGTTCGTCGTGGGCACGATGCTTGCGCGAGCGCAGGGCGATGCGCCCGTGCGCGTGCCGGTCGATGCCGATGGCGTGCAGCGCGTGACGATCGTCGGCGGCAGCTATTTCTTCCGGCCGAACCACGTGATCGTCCGCGCGCACCTGCCGGTCGAGCTGACCGTATCGGCCGAGCCCGGCGTGGTGCCGCACAGCTTCGAGATCGACGCTCCGCCGCAGGCGGGCATCGCGGTGCATACCGAGCTCGGCACCACGCCGAGAACGTTTCGTTTCACGCCGCAGCAGCCGGGCCGGTTCGCCTACTATTGCACGCACCGGCTGCTGTTTTTCCGCAGCCATCGCGAGCGCGGGATGGAAGGCGTGCTCGATGTCGAGGCGGCGCCGTGATCGCCGCGTTGCTGGCCGCGAGCCTGATAGGAGCGAGCATGACAGCCGATCCCGTGACCGTCGCGCAGTCGCATTTCGACCACGTCCGCTCGTACCGCGCGACGATCCGCTCGTCGGCGCGCGACGGCGAGCGCACCGAAATCCGCTACGCGTACCTGAAGCCGGGCTTTGTCCGGATGGATTTCGTGTCGCCGCATCGCGG
>NZ_JACFYV010000317.1:0-5617 GCF_016759955.1 Burkholderia sp. KCJ3K979 | reverse complement strand
CCGCCCCGCCGCACCGAACCCGGAAACGACGAGGCCAGGCGCCCGGGCCCGGCCTCATCGTCATTGCTGCGTTTGGCGGGGTTGCATCGGCCCGTATGCCAGCCTCGCACCCGCTCAGCGGCGCGGCAGCGTGTCGCGCGGCATCTGCTCGTCATCGCCCATCAAGTGCCGGCGCCCCTTGATCGGCCGGCGGATCGCAGCGGCGACTTCGGCTTCCGTCACGTCCTCGGACACGACCTTGCGCGCCAGCCGCCCTTCTTCGTCGATCCACTCGACGATCCGGCATCCACCGCCCCACGGCTGGCGAATCGGCTCCGACACGCGGCAGCCGCGCAGGTTGTAAAGGCGTCCGCCAGGCGCTTCCCCGTACGATTTCAACATAGGTTCCCTTCGCATTGCGCGGTTCGACAATCCGGCAAAGGATAGGGAAAAGCGATGTCCGGCGGGTTACATCAGCCTACATATTCTTTACAGCGAATTACGCGACAGATCGTCCGGCCCGCTACGGCCCCTGCCAGGGCCCCGCCCGCTCATTCGAGATCGCGCACGCGGTCGATCGCCTGCTCGAGCCGTTCGACGGCCATCACGTTCAGCCCTTCGATCGGCTGCTTCGGCGCATTCGCCTTCGGGATCAGCGCGGACGTGAAGCCGAGCTTCGCCGCTTCGCGCAGCCGTTCCTGCCCGCGCGGGGACGGCCGGATCTCGCCCGCCAGCCCCACCTCGCCGAACACGATCAGCCCTTTCGGCAGCGCCTTGTTGCGCATCGACGAGTGAATCGCGAGCAGCACCGCGAGGTCGGCGGCCGGCTCGGTGATCTTCACCCCGCCCACCGCATTGAGGAACACGTCCTGATCGAAGGCCGCGATGCCCGCGTGGCGGTGCAGCACCGCGAGCAGCATCGCGAGCCGGTTCTGCTCGAGGCCGACCGCGAGCCGGCGCGGATTCGGCACGTGCGCCGTATCGACGAGCGCCTGGATTTCGACGAGCAGCGGGCGCGTGCCTTCCTGCGTGACGAGCACGCACGAACCGGGCACGACCTGCTCGTGCTGCGACAGGAACAGCGCGGACGGGTTGGCTACGCCGCGCAGCCCGCGCTCGGTCATCGCGAACACGCCGAGTTCGTTGACCGCGCCGAAGCGGTTCTTGAACGCGCGCACGAGCCGGAACGACGAATGCGTGTCGCCTTCGAAGTACAGCACGGTATCGACGATGTGCTCGAGCACGCGCGGGCCGGCCAGATTGCCCTCCTTCGTCACGTGCCCGACCATGATGATCGCGGTGCCCGACTGTTTCGCGATGCGCGTGAGCTGCGCCGCGCATTCGCGCACCTGCGCGACCGAGCCCGGCGCCGACGTGAGCGCGTCCGAATAGACGGTCTGGATCGAGTCGATGACGGCCACGTCCGGCCGCTCGGTATCGATCGCGGCCTGGATCTTCTCGAGCTGGATCTCGGCGAGCAGCTTCAGTTCGGCCGCCGGCGCGCCGCCGTCGAGCAACGCGAGCCGTTGCGCGCGCAACGCGATCTGCGCGGCCGATTCCTCGCCGCTGATATAGAGGGCACGCCGCTCGTTCGCGATATCCGCGAGCGACTGCAGCAGCAGCGTCGACTTGCCGATGCCCGGATCGCCGCCGATCAGCACGACGCCGCCGGGCACCAGGCCACCGCCCAGCACGCGATCGAATTCGCCGATGCCGGTGGAGAAGCGCGGAACGTCGGCGGCCTCGATGTCGGCGAGCCGCTGCACCGGCGCCCGCTTCGCGAGCGACTGGAACCGATGGGCGGCCGGCGACTCGGCGACCGATTCGACGAGCGTGTTCCAGGCTTGGCACGACGGGCATTGGCCCTGCCACTTCGGGGTCTGTCCGCCGCACTCGCTGCAGACGTAAACGGTTTTCTGTTTGGCCACGCGCGATGCCCTTATTCCGCTCGCACCGGCACGCGGGCCGCGACCGCGCACATCAGCTCGTAGCCGATCGTGCCGCAATGGCGCGCGACGTCGTCGATCGGCAGCGCGTTGCCCCACAGCTCGACGCGCGCGCCGACGCCGGCCTGCGGGCACGGCGTCAGGTCGACGGTGATCATGTCCATCGACACGCGGCCGACGATCCGCGTACGGATGCCGTCGACGATCACGGGCGTGCCTTCGGGCGCCACGCGCGGATAGCCATCCGCATAGCCGCACGCGACGACGCCGATCCGCATCGGCGCCTGCGCCGAAAACGTCGAACCATAACCGATCGCCTGGCCCTTCCCGATCGTCTGCACCGCGATCAGCTCGGATGCAAGCGTCATCGCGGGCTTCAACCCCGTGTCCGCGATATCGGACGACAACCCGGACGGCGACGCGCCATACAGCACGATCCCCGGCCGCACCCAGTCGAAGTGCGTGTCCGGATGCCACAGCACGGCGGCCGAATTCGCGAGACTGCGCGCGCCGGCGATGCTTTCCGCGCCGCGCTCGAACGTCGCGAGCTGCTCGGCGACACCGCGCTCGTTGTCCGCGTCCGAAAAATGGGTCATCAACGTGATCTGACCGATGCCGGGGCACGCGCGGGCGCGCTCCCACGCGGCACGGTATTTTTCCGGCACGTAACCGAGCCGGTTCATCCCGCTGTTCATCTTCAGCTGCACGTTGACGGGCTTCGACAGCCGCGCCGTTTCCAGCATCCGCATCTGCTCGTCGTTGTGGACGGTCGTCGTCAGGCTGTAGCGGTCGATCACGTCGATGTCGGTCGAGCGGAAGAAGCCTTCGAGCAGCAGGATCGGGCCGGCCCAGCCGAGCTCGCGCAGCTTCACCGCCTCGTCGAGGTCGAGCAGGCCGAAGCCATCGGTGCCGCGCAGGCCCGGAAACGCGCGGGCGAGACCGTGGCCGTACGCGTTGGCCTTGACGACCGCCCAGACCTTGGACGGGCCGGCAAAGCGGCGGACGACGGAGAGATTGTTCGCGAGAGCGGCGGTGTGGATGGTGGCGGAGATCGGGCGCGGCATGGGAAATTTACGTAAAGACGCTTGCGAATCATCAGCTTACCGCGCCTTTTGAGCACCGAAGCCGACAATTTGCGGAACGATCGGGGAATCTTGCTAGTCCGAATTCGCGTATTTTCATGTTATAAAGCCGTGCGCACAACCCATTTCGAACGGAATAAGCCGATCGCATACCAGGCGGCCTACGCGGCCCTGCCGCAGCGACGAAAGCATCGCATCAGATGAAAAAAGGTTTTTACACCATCATGGCCGCGCAGTTTTTCTCGTCGCTGGCCGACAATGCGCTTCTCATCGCCGCCATCGCCCTGCTGAAAGACCTCCACGCCCCCAACTGGATGACACCGCTGCTGAAGCTGTTCTTCGTGTTGTCCTATGTGGTGTTGGCGGCGTATGTCGGTGCGTTCGCGGATTCGCGCCCGAAGGGCCGCGTGATGTTCATCACCAACTCGATCAAGGTGGTCGGCTGCCTGATCATGCTGTTCGGCGCCCATCCGCTGATCGCGTACGGGATCGTCGGCTTCGGCGCGGCGGCCTACTCCCCCGCCAAATACGGGATTCTCACCGAACTGCTGCCGGCCGACCGGCTGGTCGCCGCGAACGGCTGGATCGAGGGCACGACCGTCAGCTCGATCATCCTCGGCACCGTGCTCGGGGGCGCGCTGATCAGCCCGCACATCGCATCGCACGTGATCGCCCATACCCCCGCCTGGATCGGCACGCCCGCCGAGGCCGCGATGGCGATCATCATGGCGATCTACGTGGTCGCCGCGCTGTTCAACCTGCGCATTCCCGACACGGGCGCCCGCTACCCGAAGCAGGAGCGCGGCCCGGTCAAGCTGCTCACCGATTTCGCCGACTGCTTCATGGTGCTCTGGCGCGACAAGCTCGGCCAGATCTCGCTGGCGGTCACCACGCTGTTCTGGGGGGCGGGCGCGACGCTGCAGTTCATCGTGCTGAAGTGGGCCGAGGTGTCGCTCAACATGTCGCTGTCCGAAGGCGCGATCCTGCAGGCCGTAGTCGCGGTCGGCGTGGCGGCCGGCGCGATTGCCGCCGCTGCCCGGATTCCGCTGAAGAAGTCGCTGACCGTGCTGCCCGTCGGCATCATCATGGGCATCGCGGTGATGCTGATGGCGTTCTACACGCGCGACCTGTTCCCGGCGCAGTGGGCCGTGCACTTCGGCCATCTGCGCCTGCCGTTCTACCTGATCGTCGCCTACATCTTCCTGATCGGCGTCGGCGCGCTGTCCGGCTACTTCGTCGTGCCGATGAACGCGCTGCTGCAGCATCGCGGCCACGTGCTGCTGTCGGCCGGCCATTCGATCGCGGTGCAGAACTTCAACGAGAACCTGTCGGTGCTCGTGATGCTGTGCCTGTATGCGGTGCTCGTGTGGCTCGACGTGCCGGTCGGCGTCGTGATCGTGCTGTTCGGCACGTTCGTCTGCCTGACGATGTGGCTCGTGATGCGCCGCCACCAGGCGAACCAGCGTCAGTTCGACTCGGTCGCGCTGATCGGCGAATCGCGGCACTGACGCTACACTTTCCGTTTTCGTCCGCTGGCGCCGGTGCGCACACCGGCGCGTTGCCCTCATGACGCACCCGATACCCAACCTCCTGACGATCGCCGGCTCCGATTCGGGCGGCGGCGCAGGCATTCAGGCCGACCTGAAGACGTTTTCCGCGCTCGGTGCGTATGGTGCGAGCGTGATCACCGCGCTGACCGCGCAGAACACGCGCGGCGTGACGGGCGTGCATGCGCCGGACGCCGCGTTCGTGACCGCGCAGCTCGACGCGGTGTTCGACGATATCCGCATCGACGCGGTCAAGATCGGGATGCTCGCCAACGCGGCGATCGTGCAGGCGGTGGCCGACGCGCTGCGCCGTTACGCGCCGCGTTTCGTGGTGCTCGATACGGTGATGATCTCGAAGAGTTCGCACGCGCTGCTCGCGCCCGATGCCGTCGACGCGCTGCGCGACACGCTGCTGCCGCTCGCGACGGTCGTCACGCCGAACCTGCCGGAAGCGGCCGCGCTGCTGAACGATGCGCCCGCCACCACCGAAGACGACATGGTGCGGCAAGGCGAGGCCCTGCTGCAGACAGGCGCGCGCGCGGTGCTGATGAAGGGCGGCCACCTGCCCGACGCGTCCGCGAGCCCCGACTGGCTCGTCGAGGAAACCCGCACCGTGCGGCTCGACGGCGCGCGCGTGCCGGTCAGCAACACGCACGGCACCGGCTGCACGCTGTCGTCGGCAATCGCCGCGCTGCTGCCGCAGCAGTCCGACCTCGAAAGCGCGGTACGCGAGGCAAAAACCTACCTGACCGGCGCGATCGCCGCGAGCGGCCACCTCGACGTCGGTCACGGCGTCGGCCCGGTCCATCACTTCCATCGCTGGTGGTGAGCGGCCGCTGACGCGGCGTCAGTGATCCTGCGCCGCGAACGCCTGCGCGCGCGCCGGCCAGTCGTCGGGCACGACGAAACCGCGCGCCGTCTCGCGCCACGTGCCGTCGCCCCCCTTTTCATGGATCGCGATCAGGTCGGGCGTCTGGCGCGTCGCCAGCACGGCCGGCAACTCCAGTGCGCTCGCCAGCGGCTCGGGCTCGACACCCGCGCCGGCGACGGCACGCCGCGGTGC